>NZ_JAAOHT010000027.1:0-46201 GCF_011440255.1 Haloarcula sp. JP-Z28
GCCGAGCCGTCGTAGCGCCGCCAGTCGCGGACCACAACGCGCCGGGAGGGCGTGTTGACGCCGGCCGCGAGCGTCGGCGTCGCACAGACGACCTTCACCAGCCGGTCTCGGAAGGCGTCCTCGACGAGTTCGCGGTGGCCCCGGGAGAGTCCGGCGTGGTGGAACGCCGCCCCGTCCGCGACGGCGTCCGCGAGGTCGTCGCTCGTCTCCGTGTCGCTCACATCCCGAATTTCCTCGGCAATGTCGGCCAGCTGGTCCCGTTCCTCGGTACTGAGGTGGGGCCGAACCGTGTTCGCTAGCCGGCCCGCTGCCGCCTCGGCGTTACGCCGGGAGTTGACAAACACCAGCGTCGACCCGTCGTCTTCCAGCGTATCGCGGACGATAGCCGCCGTCTGCTTCTCGTTGTTTTGTACCGAAAGCCGCTGTTGGCTCCCGTCTTCGAGGTGCAGCGCCTGCCCGTAGTGGACCCCCTTCTGGAGGTCGATAGGCCGCCAATCAGAGTCGACGAGCCCCGCATCGAGCCACGTCGCCAGCGCCTCGGCGTTGCCGATGGTCGCCGACAGCGCGACGGTCTGCAGGTCGGGGTTGAGCCGCCGGAGCTTCGCCAGCGTCACCTCCAGTGTCGGCCCTCGCTCCCCGTCGTCGACCAGATGGACCTCGTCGGTGACGACACAGGTGAGGTCCTCGATCCAGGGCGCGTCGTTGCGGACCAGCGAGTCCACTTTCTCGCTGGTGGCGACAACGATGTCCTTGTCGGCGAGCCATCCGCCCTCGGACTCGTAGTTCCCCGTCGAGACGCCGATATCGAGGCCGTACTGTTCGAACTCCTCGAAGTCGGCCTGCTTCTCGCTGGCCAGCGCTCGCAGTGGAACGATGTACAGCGCTTTCCCGCCGCGAGCAACCGATGAAAGCATCGCTAGCTCGGCGATGAGCGTCTTTCCGCTCGCCGTCGGAATCGACGCGACCAGATTCTCCCCCTCGGTGACGCCGGCCTCGACGGCCTCGGCCTGTGGCGGGTACAGCTCTTCGATGCCGTCGTCGCGCAGGTGGTCCGGGAGCCACTCGGGCACGCCCGGCAGGTCCGCAACGTCCATTACACTCCGCTTGGGTCCTGCCCCGATTTAAACTGTCGCACTGCAACCGCGTCGGTCCGCTGGCGCATCGAGCACCGAGGGGAACGCCTTTGCCCGCGAGCGGCCAACACAGGGTATGCGAGTCGAATATGACTATGACACCTGTATCGGGATGTTCCAGTGTGTCGCGGAGTGGGACGCCTTCGAGCGCGACGAGGACGCCGGCAAAGCGGTGCTGGCGGACAGTGAGGAACAGGACGAGGACGTGTTCGTCCGGGAGGTCCCAGACGACGCCGAACTGGACGCGAAGTTCGCGGCCCGGACCTGTCCGGTCGACGCCATCACGATCTACGATGACGACGGCGAACAGCTCATTCCCTGATTAGTCCTTCGACGGTCGCTTCAAGCACGACGGTTCCGGCGGGAGCACTATCTGCCGAGTTCGGGGCGGCTGTGTCAGCCTGACCAGAGTTATCGTCGCGATTGACTCGCCGGACAGCCACATCGCCCACAAGAGCGACGCCACCATCGGTATGCGGGTCAGCGCTCACAACTGTTAGTTCACAGACCAGCGTCTCACCGGTGTACACCAGGCGCTGGAACTGCAGGTCCATCCGCGAGGCAAGCACTTCGAGGTCGCCGCCGATACTGGTCAGCAGTGACGCGGTGAGCAACCCCTGAACCATCCGCCGGCCGTCCCCATCGGGTTCCGTGTGGCGGGGCTGGTCGTCTCCGGAGAGAGCGGCGAACTGGTCGACATCTTCGGGTCGAAACGTCCGAGTTTCGGTGAACGTCTCGCCGACTTCGATAGCTGGCATCACTTCGGCGCTCGGTGCTCGGTGACAAAAGCGTGCCGCCGGTTCGGGGAGCCGACTGGGGGCTGGAACCGCTCACACAGGACGGCGCAGCGTCGAAGCCACACCGGCCGCCACAGCGCTGACAACGATAACGAGCACGCTCGCCGCGTTCAGAAAGGCCGTGGCACCGATTCTGACCTTGCCGAATATCTCCAGTGGGACCGTCGTCACGCTCGACCCGGCGAGGAAGAACGTGATGAGGAACTCGTTGAACGAGAGCGCGAACGCGAACAGTACACTCGCCATCAGTGCCGGCCACAACAGCGGGACTGTGATCGTCCGGAACACAGTCCGGTCGTCGGCACCGAGGTCGCGGGCTGCAGCCGAAAGACGGTCGTCTAGCTCCGCGTAGCGGGCGGCGATGAGAAACGTCGTGAACGGGAGTACCCAGAACAGATGACCGAGGATGACCGGAAGGTAGCCGTAGCCGAGGCCGACGAGCGCACTGGCGCGCCCGATGCCGAACGCAACAACAACGGTTGGAACGAACAACGGCAGAGCGATAATCACGGCGATGCTTCGACGGGCAAGCTGAGGGAGCTGACTCCGAACGATCACGTATGCGCCGGCCAGCCCCAGCGCAGTCCCACCAGTAGCTGTGACGACGCCGATGCCGAGGCTCGTCAGTAGCGCCCGGATGAACCGTGTGTCAGTCAGAACTGCGGTGTACCACCGCAGCGAGAACGCGTCGATGGGAATCGTCGGCTGGCCGGCCGGTGAGAGCGACAGATACCCGATGACGAGAACAGGGGTGTACAGAAACACGAGCGTCAGCGCAACAACGATGCCCGGGAGCCGGCCAGCCCCGCGTTCAGCCAGCCGCGTGACGCGGCTCACCATTGTCGTAACTCCCGTCTGACTCGCGGCGAAAGCGCCCCGAGCCCGAGCGTTCCAAGCACCAGCAGCAGGAACACGAACGATAGCGCCGCCGCGAACCCGTAGTTCGTGTACTGCCGAAACGCCTGAACGACGAGCCGTGCAATCATGACGTTCCCGGGACTGCCGAGTATTTCCGGGGTCGCAAACGCCCCGGCGATGCGTGCGTAGACGATGAGCGTCGCCGCCGCCGCGCCGGGAAGCGTTCGCGGGAGCACGATGTCGAGAAACACCCGGACATCACTCGCGCCGAGGTCTCGTGCGGCCTCAATGAGCTGGTAATCGAGCCGCTCCATCGAGACATACATCGTCAGGACGACGTACGGAAGGTAGATGTACACGAACCCGATCCCCATCGAGATATTGTTGTACAGGAGGTCAAGGGACGAATCGAGGAGGCCTGTCCCGACGAGGATTCGGTTCACCACGCCGCCCCGGGCCAGAATCCACACCCAAGCGTAGTTGAGCACTACGTAATTGAGCCACAGCGGCAGCGTCACTGAGACCAGCGCGATGAGCCGGTACCGGTCCGGACACCGGTGGGCAATCCAGTACGTAATCGGATACGCAACGGCGAGACAGACAGCAGTGACGCCGACACCGACGCCGATAGAGTACAGCAGTGCGCCGCGGTACAGGGGCGACAGCACCTCCGCGTAGTTCTCGCCGCCGAGGCCGGGGCCGATGCTCTCGACGAACAGCGTCAGGAGCGGAAACACGCCCAGTGCCAGTGCCAGCAGGAGCGGGCTGCCAGCGACGAGCCAGTCCCGGAGCCGACCGGGTGTGTTAGCGACGCTCATCTCTGACGAGAACAGCCCGGCTCACGCCCAGTTCGACGGTCTCGCCGACGCGGAACGGGAGGTCTGTGCCGCCGTCAGCGGATGCTGCGGTGTCCGGTGCCGCCGTGTTGCGTTCGCGTCGGACGACCAGTTCCGCACCGCTGCAATCGACGGTCGCTTCCTCGTAGAAGCCCTTGTACGCGACATCGGTGACGGTGCCGGTCAGGTCGCCGCCGCCGAGTGTCACTGCTTCCGGTCGGACTGCGACCGTCACCGTGTCGCCCACGGCATAGCTCGCTGCGTCTGCGTCAGCCCGAAGTGGTCCAGCACCGGTCTGGACAACAACGTCGGGACCCTCGCGGCGGATAACGTCGCCGTCTAGCAACGTGGCGTCACCGAGAAACGACGCGACGAACCGGGTCTGTGGGTCCGTGTACAGCTGGCGAGGCGGGCCAACGTTGACGATGCGTCCGTCCCGCATCACGGCGACTCTGTCGGACATACTCATCGCGCTCTCTTGATCGTGTGTGACGTACAGAAAGGTCGTGTCGCTGTCGCGCTGTATCCGGCGGAACTCCGCCTGCATATCTTCCCGAAGCGCCCGGTCGAGTGACGCAAGCGGTTCGTCAAGCAGCAGTATCGCCGGGTCGTTGACCAGCGCCCGGGCCAGTGCGACCCGCTGGCGCTGGCCGCCAGAGAGGTCAGACGGGTCACGGTCGCCGAATCCCGCCAGATTGACCAGTGCCAGAGCGTCCTCAACGCGCTGTCCGCGCTCCGGCTCTGTAACACCACTTCGGGCCAGCCCGTAGCCGACGTTCTCCGCGACGCTCATATGGGGGAACAGGACGAGGTCCTGAAACACCATGTTCGTCGCTCGCTCGCGGGCGGGTCGGTCCGTCACGTCCTGTCCATTGAGCAGCACCTGTCCCGAGTCCGGCGTAAGGAGGCCAGCAAGCATCCTGAGCGTCGTCGTCTTGCCGCAGCCGGACGGTCCGATGAGCGAGAAAAACTCCCCCTGCCCGACAGTCAGCGAGATATCGTCGACGGCAGGCGCTCCGTCGAAGGTCTTGCCGAGACCGTCGACAGCGAGCGCATTCACTACAGATCAGCCTCCGTCTTTGCCCGGTTCCACGTCTCAGTGTACTGTTCAATGAGCGGCTGAGGTTTCGGTTCCTCGTAGATGAACTGGTCCGGGTCGTCGAGTCCGTACGCCGCCTTCTCGACGTCCTGTTCAGAGAATACCTGCTCGTTCGGGACGGCGATATTGCTCGGTTCCATCAGCGACTTGTAGCCCATCTGCGTGTGCCACTCCTGAATGAAAGTGTGTGCCAGCTCGGGGTTCTCCGCACCGTCTCGGATACAGTGCTGGATGAACCACGCTTTCGTTCCCTCAGCGGGGTAGACCCGCTCGACGGGAATACCGTCGGACTGCATCGACTGGATGACGTAGTTCCAGACCGGCTGGACACCGACCTCCTCACTGCGGAGCAGTTGTTCTGACTCGCCTCCGTTGTTCCAGAGCCCGGAAGTCAGTTCCAGTCGGTCGATGAGGTCGGTCCGGAGCGAATCGAAGTCCACGTCGTCGGCACGTGTCGGGTTGAGCGGCTCGCCTTTCGCGGCGTTTCGGTACAGGACCTGTAGCCGCGCGTCGTCGCGACCACCGACGACGCCGGCGAGCGGTTCGGTCCAGAGGTCAGCCAGCGCGGTGACATCCTGCTCGACGATGTCAGTATTGACGGCGAGCGGCGTCTGGCCGAAGCTCCGGGGAATCCCGTACACTTCGCCGTCCTGTTCGAAGTAATCCGCTTTCAGGAAGTCGAACACGTCGTCGTATGCCGGCACCTGGTCGAGGTCGAGCGGCTGGAGGTAGCCCTCTTCCATCGCCGGCGTCACCGCGTAGTTGCCAAGCGGCACCAGGTCGTAATCGGCTCGTCCGGCCCGCAACTGCGCGAGCGTCTCGGCCGACCCCTGTGCGGCCTGTCGCTCCACCGTCACCCCGTGGCGCTCCTCGAAGGCTTCGATGACGTCGTTACTGTAGACGTACCCCCAGTCGATCATCGTCAACGTCTGGTCCCCGAATCCGAGGCCTGTACACCCGGCAAGCCCGGCGGTGGCAGCAGCCCCGACACCGGTCAAAAACGACCGTCTAGAGGCGGATTGATCCATAGCCATAGAAAGGGATTTGCGTAGATAAGCGCTGTGTGCAATCCTACGGGGTATCGAAGTCGTAAGCTACGTTTGCCTGCTCGCCGTGGCACAACTGTGCTCGGCGACGCCCTCCGCCGGCTGGTACGCACCGTCCCGGTCGCGCTCTCCAGATTGGATGCTGTCGACCGGGACCGGGCCATTGAGGCGACGGACCTGGCCGCGCCGGTGATGGTCACGGGCGGCCTACGAATCCTGCTGCGGCTCGCGGACTTTCTGATGGTCGGTCTGGCACTTGGCGACGCCGCGCTGGCCGGTCTCGAACTGGGATTTCAGTACTACTTCGTGGGGTTCGGACTTGCACTCGCAGTCTCCTCTGGCACAATTAGCGTCGTCTCCCGCCTGCAGGGGAGCGGCCAGCCGGACCGGGCAAATCTAGCCGTCAAGCAGTCGCTGTGGCTTGCAATCGTGCTATCGTTGCCACTGACTGCTGTCGCGTGGGTGTATCCGACTGCGCTGCTCGACGTTCTCTCCGATGACCCGGCCGCAATACAGTACGGCGCGACGTATCTCGCGATTGTGATGCTGTCGATGGTGCCGCGGTTCTGGAGTATGGTCGCCGCTCGTGCCCTCGCGGGGAGCGCCGACACGCGGACGCCGATGTACGTCCGGTTGCTGACCGTGCCGACGAACGTCGTGCTCAACGGCGTGTTGATATTCGGCTTCGGACCGATTGCACCGATGGGAATCGCGGGGGCTGCGTGGGGGACTGTCGCAGCGAACACGCTCGCTGCAGTCATCTTCTTCGGACTGTTGGCCTCCGGTCGGTACGCGACGGCGCTCCCGCTCGGTGGCAAGCAGTTCGACCTCGGCCTGCTGACCGAACTCGTCCGTGTTGCGCTCCCGCTGTCGGGAATGCGCCTGCTCCAGACGTTCGGTCGGTTCCCGTTTCTGTTCATTCTCGGCGTGCTCGGCACGCCGACGCTCGCGGCCTACGCCATCGGCCGCCGGGTCATGCTGCTCGCGCTGATGCCGGCGTGGGGCTATGCGACCGCTGCGTCGACGCTGGTCGGACAGTCGTTGGGCGCGGACGACCCGAAGGAAGCGACGGCGTACGGCTGGCAGTCGCTCGGTGTCGCACTCGCGGTCCAGTTGGCCGTCGCGCTGCTCCTCGTGGTGTTCGCCCGCCCCATCGTGTCCCTGTTCGGGACCGCCTACCCGGACTTGGCGGCGACGTTTGTCCGCGTCTTCGGACTGCTCGTCGCTGGCTTCTCGATGTCACGGACGATGCGCGGAAGCCTTCGGGGTGCTGGTGACACCCGGTGGCCGCTGTACGGGACCGTGCTTGCAAGCTACTGCTACCGCCTCCCGGTCGCCGCGCTCGCATTGCCGACGGCGTTCGTCATACCGATCCCCGTCATCGGCGTTTCGTTCTCTCCGGGGCTGGGACTCGGCCTGCCGGCTATCTTCGCCGCGCTGATCGGCGATTTCTACTTAAAAGCCGCTGTCAATGTCGGTCGGTTCCGCTCCGGGGAGTGGCGTGCCGTCGCCCGCCGCGCGGGTGTCGGCAGGACTGACAAGTAATCGCGGAGAGAGTCGCCCAGCGCCTTACTCGACTTCTGCGACGGCTTCGACCTCGACAGCGGCCTCTGGTGTGGCCAGCCCGCTCACTTCGACCATCGTCGCCACGGGACGAACGTCGCCGAAGAACTCGCTGTGGGCCTCGCCGACCCGTTCCTGATCGTCGATGTCGGTGACATACATCCGGGTCTGGACCACGTCCTCGATAGCGGCATCAAGGGCTGCCAGTGCGTCCGAAACAATACCGAAGGCGTGTTTCGTCTGTTCGTACGGGTCACCCGGCGCGACGACCTCCCCGCCGTCATCCGTAGCGATGGTGCCGGCGACACGGACGGTATCGCCAGTGCGTATCGCCCGCGAGTAGCCAACCTGCTGTTCCCAGGCGGTGCCCGTCGAAGTGCGTTCGCGGCGCATACTCGACACTCACTGTGGACCCCGAAAATCGTTTCTCAAGTTTTAATGTCTGGCCCGAGATACTCATTGGCATGAGCAAGGCCACAAAAATCGTCCTCGGAACAATCGGCGTGTCGGCACTACTGTCGGTCGGCATCATCATCAACCTCGTCCTGTTCTCGGCGTAGATGTTCACCGACCGTTCACTGACCGGCGATCTGCCGGCAGTACGTGCGGCCTACGCCCCCGAGACGCTCGTACTGAACTGCGACCGTGACTTCGAGACACTGGACCCTGCAGTCGCCGAGGAACTCCTGCTGGTGACCGACAGCCTCGACCAGATTTCCTACGACGGTGCGTGGCTCCCGACCACAGCGCCAGAGGTGCTACAGGAGTACATCGGGAATGACCTCACCATCGGGATGCCCGGCGACGGCGGCGTCGCCTGGACGCGCCAGACGGTTCCGCCCTGCGTGTTCGTCAAACCGCGGCTGGAGACCTCGCCGGACGACTTCGTCTCGTTTCTCGTCGCGGAGGCGCTCGTCGAGGTCAGCCTCGACGAACCCGAGCACTTTCTGGGCTTTTTCGGCGAACAGTACCCGGAGTTCGTGGCTGCCACAGAGGACCACCTCGATGCGAACGCCCGATACCAGCTCGCAGCGGCGGTGTACACGGCGTACCTCGGGCTCCAGACCCGCGCGGAGTTCGGCGACTGGGCCGACGACTATCCAGATCTGTACGCGGCGTGGGACGACGCCGGCGAGCGCCTGCAACCCCGCCTCGAAGACCTCCCCAGCGAGATTGCACAGGGCCAGACGGAGTTCGCCGCGGCCGCCGAACTCGCCTGCAGCGGCGTCAAGCACGGCCTCGACCTGCCCGCGCCGTTTGCCGCACTCGACACCGAGGCCTATCTGGAGTACGGCGCTGACTACGCCGTCCAGTGGGCCGAGACGACGTTCGAGAAGATGGAGTGAGGCGTGCTATTTCGGCGGTTTAATCGTGAACGGGAACTCTACGTCGAGTTCCGGAATCTGGTATGTGAACTCGCCGGCCACTCTGAATGAGAGGTCTGCTTCGTCGAACTGCTCCCGGCCACCCTTCGGGATGTTCCCAGTGATGTCCCGTTCGAGTTCAATTCCTTCTAGCTCTTGATGATCGATGAATACTGTGTCCACGACGAGGCTCGAGTCCCTGTCACTCACATTCCGGATGTTGTACGTCAGGTCAAACTCCTTGTTTACCCTGATGGTCGTCGGTTTCTCGACCAGTTCAAGTTCGACATCCTCGGGACCCAATGGCTTAACCACATCAAACTCGACGGACATTGGGTCACTGGTTGTCCCGTAGTTTGTGGCGTTGATGACCAGTTCTATCGTGTGGGTCCCGGTGGTCCAGTCATCTGTTTCGACCGCGAACCACCCCTGCCGTGAGATGAACTCCGATTCGTCCTGTACAACTCTGTCGACATCCATCGACGACTGGGTGGTCTGGGTGCCGGCGTCGTCGTACACTGTTGCCTGAGCAATAGCCGATACGGCACCGTCTTTGATCGGGAGGTTGTATTCCATCCCGACAATAGCCTCGCCGCCAAGGCCAACGCCAGTAATACTCCGTGCCAGATCGGTGTACCGGCCCCGTTCTCGGATCAACCCTGCATCGGTGATGACTGCTTTCGGGTCAGGCTCCGGTGTCGGCGTCGGTGTCGGCGTGTCGGTGGCGGTTTCCGTCTCCGTCGCTGTCGAGTTCGTCTCGCCCTCACCGCTCCCTTCTCCCGTAGCACACCCGGCCAGCAGCGTGAGACCGCTCCCCAGGCTGGCAATATAATTTCGTCTTTTCATCTGTTCAAAATAGATAGTTAGGTGTTGAATTATCTTTCGGAATAGTGCCTCTAACTCCTAGCAAAGAATCTATAACAGTCATAACCCCAGACAGAGTCCGGAAAGCTATCAGTTGTCTCCAAACAGGGGGCGGGTTTTCCACCGGCGTAAACAAACCAATACAGTGTCTTACAGCCGTTCCAGCACCGCGTCGGCGTCGTAGTTGAGCGTCAACTCCCGCGAGCGGCCTCGTCCCTCGACGTTAGTGTAGTCGGCGTCGATGATGTCCAGCTGGTCGAGTTTGTTGATAATTTCGGAGTACCGGGTGTAACCAAGATCCGTCTGCTCGGAGAAGGCGTCGTAGATATCGCCGGCCTGCTGGCCGTCGTGAGCGGCGATGACCTCCACGAGCGCGGTCTCCGAGTCCGACAGCTCCCGCAACCGGCGGGAGAGGTGAACGTATTTTGACTTGTCGTAGGCTGCCTCGACGTCCTTGGTTTCGACGGAACGGGAGGCGCGCATTTCGGCGTTCATCCCGGCCCGGCGCAGGAGGTCGATACCGACCCGGAGGTCCCCGCCCTGTTCTTCGGTCAGTTCGGCGACGCGGTCAAGCACCGTGGGGCCGACGACACCTTCGTTGAACCCCCGGTCGGCACGCTCGCCCAGGATATCTGCGATTTCGGCCTGTCCGTACGGGTTGAAATACACCTCCTCCGGGCGAAATACGGACTGGACGCGTGTATCGAGGGCGTCGATGGTATCCAGTTCGAGGTCCGAGGAGACACAGATGACGCCGATTTTCGCGCCCGAGTGAGCCTCGTGGGCGCGCAGCAGTGAGTACAGTGTGTCGCTGGCCTCGCTCTCGTAGAACAGGTAGTTCACGTCGTCCAGCGCGACGACGAGTACCTCGTCTTCCTCGACCAGTTTGTCGGTTATCTGGGAGAACAGCTTCTTGAACGAGATGCCTGAAGAGGGTGGCTCGTAGTCAAATATTTCAGCGAACAGGCGAGAGAAGACGGCATAGCGCGTCGAGTCCATCTGGCAGTTCACCCGGACGGTTTTGACATCCGTCTGGGCGGTGAGTTCGTCGAACAGAATCTGGACGGCCGTCGTCTTCCCCGTCCCGGGCGGTCCGCGGGCGATGACGTTGAGCGGGCGCGACCCCCGGACGGCCGGCCGAAGCGCGTATTTCAGCGTCTCCATCTGGGTATCCCGGTGTTTGAACGTCTCCGGGAGCCAGTCGATTTCGAAGACGTGTTCGTCCCGAAAGACGGACTCGTCCCAGCCGAGCATCCGGTCCTCGGGGTCGTCACTCATCACTTTCACCGAGCTTCGCGGCCCACTTAACCATTTGCCACAGCTTCACCCACAGTGACAGGTCAGTGCGTCTCGGGCAGTCGCTACTCGAATTTCCCGAGTAGATCACTGTAGAACCCATCGGCATCGTCGGCACCGTCGTCGGCGAGCTTCTCGACGATGAGTTCCGGCGTCGAGCGGGCGAGCTTCCCTTTGACCGGCGAGCGCTCAACCCGTAGTTCGCCGTCTTCCAGCCCCTTCGCCTCAATGCCGTCGATGCTAATATCGGTTTCAGCGGCCGCGCGGATGTCGCGTGCGAGGTGTGAGACGAAGATGGCCGTGGCCTGCCGTTCGCCCAGCGCTTCGAGGATGCCTGCCATAATCTTCGCGCTGGCTCCGGGCTCAGTGATCGATTCGAGTTCGTCGACAAGCACCATCACCGGGCGGTCGTCGGTCCCGGCCGCTGGGTCGTCCGAAGTCACCCCGCTGTCTCCACCCGTCTCGGCCCCCGCTGGCCCCGAACGGTAGTCGACATCCGCGACGAGGTCGCCGAACTCCCGCAACGTGGCCTCAAACGCGCCGGCATCCAGCGTCCCCTGGGTCTTGGCGTGGTAGTGGAGTTCGGAGACCCGGCCGACGCGGGCCGACTCCGCCGGAACGGGCAGGCCCATGTGGGCTAGGGTCGTTACCAGCGCCACGAGGTCCAGCGTCGATGTCTTGCCGCCGCTGTTGACCCCCGAGAGGACCGTCACACCCTCGACAGCGTAATCGACGGGCTCGACGGCTTCGAAGGGGACATCCAGCAGCGGGGAGCGCCCGCCCTCGATGGCGACGCCCTCAGACTCGGTCAGCGCTGGCATCGTGCAATCGAAATCGTCGGCAAAGCGGGCAATCGCCAGCTCTACGTCGAGTTCCAGCGCGGCGTCGACCAGCGCCGCGGCGTCCTCGCGCATCTCGGCGAGGTCATCTGCCAGCTCCCGCTTCCGGCGGGTGGCGCGCTGGTCGCGCGCCGCGGTCAGTTCTTCGCGGAGACGGGCAACGACATCCTCGCTGTGTTCGACGGGATAGGCGGGCTCGTCGGGGAACGCCCGGCGCGCCGTCGCCTCCATGTCCCGGAGCGCCAGCGCGTCGACGAGGTGGTCGCGTGCCTTCCCGACGGCGGCGGCGTACTCGTCGGCCAGTTCTCGCTGGAGCAACGAGTCGACACCCGCGCCGCGCTCGACCAGCGACAGCAGGTCCGTCCCCTCGATGGTCACGTCCTGCTCCTCGATGGCCTCGCGGAGGTGGTCGTTTGCGACGCTCTCGGCCGTCGACACCGCCGCGTCGAGGTCGTCGACAGCAGTGGCGAGCCGGTCGAGTTCCTCGTCGCCGCTGACGCTGCCGTCCGCATCAAGCTGGGCAAGCGCCGACAGGAGCGTCTCAAGGTCACACGGCGCGTCGAGGTCGGCGACGCGGTGGACCTCGGCGGCGGCCCGTATCCGGTCGCGGTTGCGGGCGAAGAAGGTGAGCATGCGTTCTGGGACGACCGATTCGGGCTCTTCGAGCGCGTTTGGCTCCACCCGTACGTCGCCCTCGATATCGACGCCGGCGAAGGCCTCGTCCAGCGCGACGACCGTCGAGTACGAGCGGGCGAGTTCGGCCAGCTGGCGGGCGTCGTCGACGACCTCGACACTGACCTCCGGAATCGCGGCCTGTGCGTCGGCGTAGCGCTCGGCGTCGCGGGTCGCCAGACAGCGGTCCCGGACCCGCACGTCGCCGGGTTCAGCCAGCGGCTCAACGGCCGAGAGGGCGTCGAGAACTGCCGGGTCAGGCTCGCGGGTCATCGCCGACTCGGCGAACGAGCGGACTTCCTCGATACGGCTGCGGACGCCGCTGGGATAGATCGTCTCCAGTCGCTTCGCGGCGTAGTCGGTCACTGTCCGCTCGGTCAACAGGGCCAGTGCATCCTCGTGGATCTCTCGGGCGCGTTTCGTCGCGGTGAACCCACCGGGGTCGTCGTGTTCGGCCCGGATCGCACCGCGAGCGATGCGGGCGGCCCGGCCCTCGCTGATTCCCGGTGCGCGTGCGAGCGACGCCACGTCGCCGTCCCGAAGTGCCGCCTCCGGGTCGTCTAGTTCCCGGAGCGCCGCGGCTGTCTTCGCCCCGACGCCCGGAACCGATTCGAGCTCCATCTGCCCGCCCATTCGACGCCAGCGAGAAAAAACCCGTTGCCAGCGGCTCCGGCGGCGGAGTGGGCGGTCGACACCGCTCGGCCCGGCCAGCCGAACACCGAACGCGAAGGCGTTTTTGCGCTCCACCGAGAAAGAAATTCTATGTCTGCTGTTTCGGAGAAGCTAGCGGCCGCCCGCGAAGACCTCAAGTCGCGAGACGGCGTGCTGATCGCCTTCTCCGGTGGGGTCGATTCGAGTGTCGTCGCCGCACTGGCTTACGACGCCCTCGGCGACGACGCCATCGCCTGTACCGCCAAATCTGAGACGCTCCCCGCTGCCGAGCTGACGGACGCGACTCGCGTCGCCGAGGAAATCGGTATCCGTCACGAAATCGTGGAGTTCTCCGAGCTCGACAGCGAGGAGTTCATGCAGAACGACGACATGCGGTGTTACCACTGCCGGTCGATGCGGCTGGGGGCGATGTACGACCGCGCCCGCGAACTCGGCATCGACATCGTGTGTGACGGGACGAACGCCTCCGACACGGGCGAGGGCCACCGCCCTGGCCTGCGCGCCGTCGAGGAACTGGACGCCTACTCCCCGCTGCTGGAACACGACATCGAGAAGTCCGAGGTCCGGGAGATCGCCCGCGAGTACGACCTCTCCGTGGCCGACAAGCCCTCGATGGCGTGTCTCTCCTCGCGGATTCCGACCGGTCTCGAAGTCACGGAGGAGCGCCTCTCCCGCGTCGAGAAGGCCGAGCGACTCCTGCGGACGTGGGGCTTCGAGCAGTTCCGCGTGCGCGACCACGACGGCCTCGCCCGCATCGAGGTCGGCGAAGAAGAACTCGAAACCGCGCTCGACCCTGACTTCGTTCGCACCGCCCGTGATCACATCGAGGACTGCGGCTTCGACCACGTGACGCTTGACCTCCACGGGTACGAAACCGGCAGCGTAAGTCCGGAAACAGAAGAATCAGCCGAAGAAGACGTGGTCAGCAACGTTTTCGACGCGGACTATCCGTCCGTCGACTGAGCAAGCCGCTCTCAGTCCAGCAACGTCCGCCAGCCGGTCATCTCTTCGCTGACCAGTTCGGGACTGCCCTCATCCAATCGAATTTCATTGGCCGCGCAGTTCGGCTGTGAGCTTTTGGCCAGCGCCGCGTCCGGGTCCACATCGGTGAGTTTCGCCAGCAAGACCTTGATGACGCCGCCGTGGGTGACCACCAGCGTCGTTTCACCGGCGTCGGTGGTCGCGATTGCCCGGTCCCAAGCCGACTCGACCCGTCCGCGGAAGGTCGGGATGCCCTCGCCGCCTTCCGGGGCGGCATCGAGTGAGATGACGCTCGCGTCCCGGTCGTGGCCGGGAAACTCATCGAGCAGTTCCTCCGCGTACAGGCCCTGCATGGTTCCGAAGCCGCGCTCACGCCAGTCAGTCTCGAACTCAGGGTCGGGCAGGCCACCGTAGCCGTCGTTGGCTGCGGCGGCCGTCTCGCGGGTGCGTCGGAGGTCCGACGCGAAGACGCGGTCGACGCCGTAGCGCTCATCGAGCCACGTTCCGAGCGCCGTGGCCTGCTTCTGTCCCTGGTCGGTCAGCCGACTCGGGGCCCACCCCTGAATACGACCGTCGCGGTTCCACGTCGTCTCGCCGTGCCGGGCGACGAGGAGGGTCCCCATTTTATTCCTCCCGGCTTCGCCAGCGCGCGACGGCGATGGTCCCCTCATAGAGGAGGACGAGGCCGGCAGCGACGGCGATTGCGGCGTTTCTCGGGAGGCTGAACTGGTTGATGAGGCGGAACAGCGTCGGGTCGGGGCTGCCGAGGTAGCCGACGACGATGGCGACGGCCCACACCGGCAGGCGGGCGGCCCGGAACCCGTGCCAGAGTTTGACCGAGCCGTAGTAGTTCTTGTTCGCGTACGCCAGCGCCTCGAACAGGACGATCATCCCGCCGCCGACAAGCATCGGCGTGGCGTTCCCGAGGCCGACAGATGCGAGCGTCTCAGTAACTGTGGCTGGCAGTTGCTCGTAGTAGCCCGTCGGGACCGGCGCAGGGCTGAGGACGTAGCCGGCGATACCGGCGGTCAGCCACGCGGCGGGGCGGCGCGCGGCGAGGTCGTCCGCCGTCGGGACCGGGGACGTGCTGCCGGTCCAGCGAAGGAGCAGCAGGGTGCCCTCGAACAGGCCGATCATCGTCACGGCGACCATGAGCGGGGCCATCCCGGTCGGGTCGGGGCTGAACAGGAACGCCACGGCGGCGAAGCCACCCCAGAAGTACAGCCGCCGGTCCTGCAGCCACTGGCGTGTCGTCACGCCCATCATCACCGCGAGCATCACGAACAGCGGAATCTGGAAGATGAGCGCGAACAGCCCGAGCATCAGGATGATGAGGTTGAACGTCTCGCTCAGGCCGAAGGCCAGGTCGGCCGCGCGGTCGGAGTAGGTGATGAAGTAATCGAACATCGCCCGCAACACGGCGAAGTACGCGAAGCCGACGCCGACAGCTGCGAGAACGAGGCTTGTCGGAACCGCGGCCAGATAGTAGCGTCGCTCGCGGGGGTACAGCCCCGGTCGCATGAACAGGTACGTCTGGTAGACGAACACCGGCAAGGCGACAATAAAGCCGACTAGCGAGGAGACCTTCAACCGCGCCAGAATCAGCGCGAGCGGGTTGTATACGTTCGGACAGTCCGCCCCTTCGACGACACTGCCATCGGCATTCGTCGCGACCTGACCGCATTGGCTCGCCGGGCCATCGAGGAAGGAGTACCACAGGAAGTTGATGAGTTCGTCGGAGTACGGCAGCGCGATGACGGCAACGACGGCCATCACGCCGACAACGACGAACAGCCGCATCGCCATCTCCTCGACGTGGTCGGCGAGGGGCATCTCCTCGTCGTCGGGCGCGCCCTCGTCGACGATGTCGGCGTCCGGGTCGTAGGTGGGCGCGTTCCCGCCGCCGTGGGTCGGTGTGGCACTGCCACCAGCCGGCGAGGGCGTCGACTTGCCCCAGTCGGTCGGAACATCTGCCGGGACAGCAGCGGAGATATCGGACGCATCCCGGTCGAACAGTCCCGCACTGGATTCGGATTCGATTGGAGCAGCGTGCGAGCCAACAGCGTCCTCGTCACCGCCGGCCGGCGCTGGACCGGGACCCGTCACGTCGTCCGTTTCCCGGTTGGCATCGGCTTCGGCCACGGGGTCGGTGGGGATTGACGAATCGTCGGATTCGTCATCGGACGGTAGTGGCGGCTCATCGGGCCTGCGCCGCTCGTCGTCTGCGTCACCGTCCTCCATCTGTCCCGGGCTTAGACGGTGGGTGTTGTAAACTTTCTTTTCGAGCAGTGGCCGTCACCGGGATGAATAAATTGATAACGCCCACTGGGCTAGGCACAGAGAAGATGGCGAGTGCTATCGACGAGGACACCGTCCAGACGGTCCAGAGCGGGCGCGCGACGCTCGGCGCGATGCTTCGCTCGGCGCAGGTGCACCTCCAGAAGGTGTTCATCGTCTTCGTCATCGGGATGATCGGCACGATCATGGGACTGCAGTACGGCGTCTGGGACACGCTGCGTGCCGATCTCCTGTACTCGCAGATGGACCTCACCACACAGGAGGCCACGAGCATCGTCGCGGTCACGCCGTTCGACGTCATCCTCCTGCAGGTGAAAATCGGAGCCGTCATCGGGATTCTCATGTCATTGCCGCTGCTGATCTACTTCGGCCGCGACGGGCTCCGCCAGCGCGGCTGGTGGCCGGCCGAGCACATCCCGACCTGGAAGGGCGCGCTGTTTGTCACAATAAGCCTGGGCCTGTTTTTCGGCGGTGTCGCCTACGCCTACGAGCTGTTCTTCCCGCTGATGTTCAACTTCCTCGCCGGAGATGCCTTCAAAGCAGGCTTCACGCCACAGTACTCCATCGTCAAGTGGTTCCAGTTCGTCTTCCTGCTGGCCGTCTCCTTCGGGCTCGCCGCCCAGTTGCCGCTCGTGATGACGGTGCTTTCCTACACCGAAATCGTCCCCTACGAGACGTTCCGGGACAAGTGGCGCTACGCGGTGATGGGGATTTTCGCCTTCGGGGCGCTGTTCTCGCCGCCGGACCCCTTCACCCAGATTATGTGGGCCGCGCCGCTGTGTGGCCTCTACGGTATCAGTCTCGCGCTGGCGAAACTCGCGATGCTGGTCCGTCGCTCCGGTGATCTGGTGAGTACGTGGAACGTCGCCCGCGGGCACTGGAACACGATTCTCGGCGGTGCAGTGCTGGGCGGCGGTGTGGTGTACTACGTCTTGGCGACGCCAGCATTCCAGTACATCCAGCAGTTCGCCGAAGTATTCCCGTCCGACCGGCTCACTGGCGACATTCAGCCGCCAGCGCTGTTCGGACTGCCGGTCGAGAGTACAGCAGTACTTCTCGCCGCCGTATTCGGTGTCATCGGTGCTGTTGCTGTTCTGTACTACCACGTTCTAACCGCACTGTCCGAGAAAGCCGGTCCCGGTCAGGTCGGCGACCCGACGGCCATCGACATCGAGGAACTCAACGCCTCGGCCGTCGAGGTCGCGCCCCCCGAAGTGTTCGAGGAGATGACCGAGGACGAGGCGCTTGCTCACGCCGACAGCGCTCTTGCGGACGACAACAAGGAGAAAGCTCAGGCCGTCCTCGACCGCTGGGACATGGCCCACCAGGACGACCCAGAGCCGGAGGGCGAGGGCGACGGTGCCGACGGGACCGCCGAAGCGGACGAGGAAGACGCAGGCGTGTTCACCTCGACGACCGCTGGCATGGTCGACGCCTTCACCGAGGACGAGACCACTGAAGACGAGATCGGCGGCTACTACTACGACATCCAGTTCATCCTCAGTGCGCTGGCTTCCCGGGCGTTCGTGATTCTGGGCATCTTCGGGGCGGTGCTCGCCGCCGCGTTCCTGTTCCTCTATCAGGGCGGCATCGGGTCGATACAGCGGACGTTCGTCAGCCGGCTCCCGCCGGAGATGGCCGCTGACGTGAGCATCGTCACGCTCCACCCCGTCGAGCATCTCGTGTTTATCGTCAAGTTCTCGACGATACTCGGGGCCGTCTCGGTCATCCCCGTGGTGCTGTACTTTGCGTGGCCGGCGATGCGCGAGCGCGGCCTCGTCATCGGGAACCGCAACATCCTCGGCATCTGGGGCGGGACGCTGTTCGCCGCACTCATCGGCGGAAGCCTGCTCGGGTTCCTCTACGTGGCCCCGACGACAATCTCCTGGATCGCCTACGACCAGCTGAACTCGAACATGGTCATCGCCTACCGGGTGAGCAACTTCGGTTGGCTCGTGTTCTTCCTCACCATCGGCATCGGCCTGCTGGCTGAGATTCCGGTGACGATGTTCCTCTTCCACAAGGGCGGCATCATCCCGTTCCGCCTGATGTACGAGCGCTGGCGGGAGGTCGTCATCGCTATCGTCGCCCTCTCGGCAATTCTCTCGCCTAGCGGCATCTTCACGATGTTTATCGTCGGTATTCCGACAGCGCTGGCGTACATGCTTGGGCTCGGCATCCTCTGGGTGTACACGCTGGGCGGCCGGCGGACGACGAACCGCCGAAGCGAACCGGCTGACTGATAGCTGTGTGCAGCGCCGAGTCGTGAACCTCGACGATTATCGCGCCGCGGTCGCAGTCGTGGAACGCGCAGTGCTACTCGTAACGACCTGAAATCCCGATAGCAGCCCCGCGAGACGCTCCTCTACTGGCCGAAATCTGGGCTTTTCCGCCATCCGGCCTGTCGTGAGTGCAGTAGCCCTCGTGGTGTCTGGAGATCGCCTGCGAGTCGATACGTCCGGTCAATAAACCACAGTGGCTAAGCTTATGCCCGGTATATTCCTCAGATATGCCCAAGATAAGCGTCGAAGTCCCGGCCGAACTGCTGGACGACATCGACAAGCACGTCGGCGAAGACGGGAAGTTCGTCAACCGGAGCGAGGCTATCCGCGCCTCGGTACGAAAGACCCTTGACATGCTCGACGACATCGATAAACGCCAGGGACGACTCGACGATGACCAGTGAGCGGTCGGAGGCGGTGCGCGTCGGTCTCGTCGCGCTGTTCGTGACAGCGCTGGTCACCTCACAGGTGACGGCCTCGAAGCTACTCGCGTTCTCGCTGCCGTTCTCGCTCCCGCTTGCCGGGTCGACGCTCGTCCTGCCCGGAGCCGCGCTGGCGTACGCGCTGACGTTCTTCGCCTCCGACTGCTACGCCGAACTGTACGGCCGCCGGGCCGCGACGGTCGTCGTCAACGTCGGCTTCGCGATGAACTTCGTCCTGCTGGCGCTGGTCTGGAGCACCATCTTCGCGCCCGGCCTCCCGCAGGCGGCACAGCCGGTCGACCTCGCAGCCTTCCAGAACGTCCTCGGGGCCAGCACGGCCATCGTCGTCGCCAGCCTATCGGCTTACCTCATAAGCCAAAACTGGGACGTGTTCGTCTTCCACTGGCTCAGAGACCAAACAGACGGCGAGAAGCTCTGGCTCCGGAACATCGGCTCGACAGCCACCAGCCAGCTTATCGATACGGTCATCTTCATCGGTGTCGGCTTCATCCTGTTTCAGGGCGTCCCGCCGAGCGAGGCGCTGGCACTCATCGTCGGCCAGTACCTGCTAAAAGTCGCTATCGCCGTTCTCGACACGCCGTTCGTCTACGCTGTCGTCGGCTTTGCCCGGCGAAACAACGTCGTTACGACCCCGGCGAGCGCTGATTGAAAAACGACTGGAAGCGGCTTATTCGACCGGTTCAGCGAACGCGTACCGTGGTTTCACGTCATCGATTCGGACCTCGACCGTTTCGCCGTCTTCGACGCCGCTGACGAACACAGTGAAGTTCTCGACTTTAGCGATACCGTCACCCTCCTCGCCGATATCGTCGATCGTGACTTCGACGATGTCACCCTCGCGGACCGGCCCAGTCAGGCGGTGTTTCGCCACCAGATACAGCTCCGAGGAGGAATCTCGCGAGGCGTCGGGACGGACCTCGCGGACGTATTCGAACTCCGGTTCGATGTCGGCGATGAGGTCATCGAGGTCCTGCCCGTCGAACACCTTCGCACAGAAGTCCCCGCCGGCGTCGAGCAGGTCCGTCGCGACCTCGAAGGCCTGCCGGACCAGATGAACCGACCGAGCGTGGTCGAGGTCGTACTGCCCGGTCATGTTCGGAGCCATGTCTGAGATGACAACGTCGACCGGGCCACCGCTACCGTCGCTTTCCCCGACGATATCGCGGATCTCGTCTTTCGTGCTGTCCTCGGTCATGTCGCCGCGGACGTACTCGACGGTCGGTTCGGGGTCCTCCAAGTCGTCGATTGTCTGGCGGTCGACGCCGACAAGCGTCCCGCGTTCGCCGATGCGCTCGGCCGCGACCTGCATCCAGCCGCCGGGTGCAGCACCGAGGTCAACGACGGTCCGCCCCTCGCCGAGGAGGCCGGCCGTGTCGTCTAACTGCTGCAGTTTGTACGCCGACCGCGCGCGGTACCCTTCCTGCTTCGCTCTGTTGTAGTAGTCGTCTTTGCCCGACATGGTTACCACACACCGGGAGCGTCTCGACTGCCGAAATATGGCGAACTCGTATTCATAGTATCACGGAGACGGTCAGCGCTCAAATGGATGCCGACTCGAAGTTTCCGGCCGAGCTACTGCACGACAGTCGCCAGTCGGTTGTCATATCTAGAAATTAAGATATGCTACCGGTTCTAGACGCCATGCTTTACCACCGACCCGAACACGTTCACTGTCGTTCTTACCGCGTAAGAACGCGTCTCAGCGGCTGAGATCTGCCGGCCCCATATATACAGGTCACGCACTGAGTCCAATCTGTAGGAAGTGACCTCCCCATGTCAACCATTCCGACGGCGACGCGGAGGCGGGTGTTAGAAGCCCTGGGCGTCGGCACGGCCGCACTCGCGGGCTGTGCCAGCGCGCCAGGCGCAAAAGAGCAAGCGACCGAATCGGAGACGACTCCACAGGAGCCAGCTATGAACGCCGCACAACAGACCGACGTCGACCGTATTGCCGCGGACCCGACCGCGATCCCGGACCCCATCGACCGGTCGGAGCCAAAGACCGTGTCGGTCGAGATGACCACCAAAGAGCAGGTCGCAGAGATCGAACCGGGCGTCACCTACACGTACATGACGTTCGGCGACCAGATCCCCGGCCCGATGATCCGGGTTCGCCGGGGCGACACCGTCGAACTCACCATCACGAACGAGGAGGGGAACTCGATGCCCCACAACATCGACCTCCACGCCGTCCGCGGCCCCGGTGGCGGTGCTGAGGCGTCGATGGTCACGCCGGGCCAGACCAAGACGTTCCGGTTCAAGGCTACCTACCCCGGCGCGTTCATCTACCACTGTGCCGTCCCGAACCTCGATATGCACATCTCCTCGGGGATGTTCGGGATGATACTCGTCGAGCCGAAAGAGGGGCTCCCCGAAGTGGACCACGAGTTCTACTTCGGCCAGCACGAACTGTACACTACCGGCGACACCGGCGAGAAGGGGCACCACGACTTCGACATGGAGGCGATGGCGGCCGAAGAGCCGACGTACGTCCTGATGAACGGCGAAAAGTACGCCATCACGCCGGACCGACACGGTTCGCCGAGCATGTCGGTCGGCGACACCGCTCGCGTGTACTTCGTGACCGGCGGTCCGAACCTCGACTCCAGTTTCCACCCAATCGGGTCCGTCTGGGACGAGGTCTGGCAGCAGGGCTCTATCGCCGGACCGCCGAACAGGTACGTCCAGACCACGCCGGTCAAGCCGGGGTCCTGTGCCATCGCCACGCTCCACGCCGAGGTGCCCGGCCCCATCAAGCTGGTCGACCACGCGCTCTCCCGGGTCGCCCGCAAGGGCACGATGGCCATCATCAACCGCGAAGGGGCGGCAAACCCCGATGTGTTCGAACCGGAAGCCTGACCCGTTCAACGACGGAGCGCGCCACACTGTCTGTTCCCGGTTGGGCTTGATTACGCACAATACGGGCCGCTGCCGACTGTCGTTCTCGTCCGCGGTCGCTCGCGCGCACGCGGTTTCAATGAGGGACTTTTTAATGGATGGGGGCATAGTCCGGTTCAAGATGTTCAACGCCATCGTGAGCGCAGACACGCTCCAGGCGACTCTCGACTCTGTGAGCGTGCTGGTGGACGAGTGCAAGATCCACCTCGAAGAAGACGGGCTGGAAATCCGGGCAGTCGACCCGGCAAACGTTGGAATGGTCGACCTGCGACTCGACGCGGCGGCCTTCGAGTCCTACGAGACTGATGGTGGGCTCATCGGCGTCAACCTCTCCCGCCTCGAAGACATCGCCGGTATGGCCGACGCCGGCCAGCTCGTCCACCTCGATCTGGACGAAGAGACACGGAAGCTCCACATCTCTATCGACGGTCTCGAATACACCCTCGCGCTGATCGACCCCGACTCCATCCGTCAGGAGCCTGACCTCCCAGATCTGGACCTCTCGGCAAACATCGTCATCGAAGGGAAAGACATCGACCGGTCGGTCACCGCCGCGGACATGGTCAGCGACCACATCGCGCTGGGCGTCGACGCGACCGATGAGCTGTTCTACGTGGACGCCGAGGGCGACACGGACGATGTCCACCTCGAACTCACCCGCGACGACCTCATCGACCTCACGCCCGGGGACGCCCACTCCCTGTTCTCGCTGGATTACCTGAAGAACATGAACAAGGCCATCCCGAAAGACGCCGAGGTTGAGATGGAACTCGGTGAGGAGTTCCCCGTCAAGATGCACTTCAGCTTCGCTGAAGGCCAGGGCCGGGTCACGTATATGCTCGCGCCGCGCATCCAGAGCGAATAACGACGGATGGGGTCCGCGCCGCCGATTCCGGCCACCGACTGGCTGCCGAACGATTCCGAGACCGAGTCGCTCTCGCTCCCTGACGGTCGGCGGCTGGCCTACGCCACCTACGGCGACGCCGACGGCTATCCGGTCCTTTTCTGTCACGGTACCCCCGGATCACACGTCGCCGCACGGCTGCTCGCCGCGCCGGCTCGCGAACGCGGCATCAACCTCATCGCTCCGGACCGGCCGGGCATCGGGAACTCCGAAGACGCAGCTGTTACGTTCGAGGACTGGCCGGACGACGCCGCGAACCTCCTTTCCCATCTCGATGTCGACACGGCCGGAGCCATCGGTTTTTCCGGCGGCGGCGCGTTCGCGCTGGCCTGTCACCGACTGCCCGAGATACAGTGCGTTGCACTCCTGGGAAGCAGCGGCCCGCCGTCAGTCGGCGCGACAGGGCGCGTCCAGCAGTTTGTGGGAGCACTGTCCCGACACGCTCCGTGGGCGCTCGGGCGACTCTTCCGGCTGCAACGATGGTTCGCCCTCCGCCGGGACCCGTCCTACGCCGTCGGGTTCGTCGCCGAGGAGACGCCTGAAACGGATGCCCTGACAGCCGACGAGGTGGCTCGGGTCGTCCGTGCGGATATGCTCACGTCGATGGCACGCGGTCCAAGCGGGATCATCCGCGAGCAGCGACTCCTCTCACAGCCATGGCCGTTTGCCCTCGAAGACATTTCAGTGCCGGTTACTGTGTTTCAGGGGCAAAACGACGCCAACGTTGCCCCGGCGACGGGGACCGCCCTCGCACAGCAGCTTCCGGACGCCTCGCTCGAACGCGTCGACAGCGACCATCTCGGTACGTTGACAGCTGCTGGCGACGACGCGCTGGCCGCCGCACAGCGTCGCACGCGCGTCTGACGTACCGTTTTGTGGGCCGGGTGCCAACGGGCCGGTATGGAGAACCTCGGGGACGCGTACAGCAACCGGCGCTGGGAGGGGCGCGACCCTCGCCGCGTCGTTGCCGGTGCGACCCTGGGGGGTGTCGGCGCGCTGGCAGTGGTTGTGGCGATACTGCTGGTGACGACCCCGCTGTCGGCAGTCGTCGGCGCAACTGAACCCCACGCCGCCGAGAAGCTCGGCGGGACACTGGGTGGCCTTGGCATCCCCGCGATGTTTCTGAGTGTCGTCGCTGTGCTTCCCTCAAGCCGTCGTGAACAGAGTGGTGTCGCCGTCGGCGCGGTCCTCTGTCTGGTCGGAATCGGACTGTTTCAGGCCGCCTATCCCTACAACTGGACGGTCGGCGAGCAGACACTGGCCTTTGAGACGACGATGGCGTACTTTATCGGGACGTGCGTGGCGTTCTGGTTCGTCTTCACGGCGATGGCAAGCTTCCGGCGTCGCAACGACCCGCACGGAACCGTGAAGCTGGAAATTTCGCACAAAGGCGAAACTAAGACTGTGGAGGTGTCCCCCAAGGAATACAGGCGCTACACGCAGGCGGTTCGCGGCGACGGCGGCACAACCGACGAGGTCATTCAGGAACTGGAGTCGCGAATCGAAGACTGAGCGCTACTCGGCAGCCGTCGTTGTGCTGCCGCGCTGGTCCGACTCCGGCGTCGAGTCCCGGTCAGTTTCCTCGATTTCTGTTGTCTCGGCCTCGGTCTCTTCGTCGTCGGTATCGTCGCCGTCCGCCTCCGTCCCGTCAGCCTCGCCTTCCGCACCGTCGGTGCCGACTTCCTCTACAGCAACGTCCTTCCCGGCAACCCCGCTTTCCGAGATGACCGGCAGGAGGTTGTAGCCGCCGTTGCCCTTCTTGACGACGTTGATGTCGAAGACGAAGTCGACCGATTCGCCAGCGACAACTTCGAACGGCTTGGTCAACTGGAGCTTCTCGCTCGGAATCTTTACATCGACCGACTCGCCGTCGACGACCCCATCAACGGATTCGGCGTACAGTTCGATCTTGCTGTAGCGGCCCGCTTCGAGTTCACCATCGAGGACGCCGATGGCTTTGTCCCCGACGACTTCGGTAAGGTCGACGGTTGCGCCGTCGAGGTCACGAACCTCGAAGCCGCTGTCGCCTCCGTCGGCTTCCTCGTCCTCGCCTTCGGCTTCGGTTTCATCCTCTGCGTCGTCATCATCCGCTGTCTCAGTCGCTTCGGCCGTCTCTGCCTCGGTCGCTTCGGCCGTCTCTGTCCCGGTTGCTTCTGCTGTGGCCGTTTCTGTGGATTCGGTCTCGGTCGCGTCGTCGCCTTCGTCCGTCTCCTCGTCGCCCTTCGCGTGGAAGATGCGGGCTCTGGAGAAGGATACGTCGAGCGAATCGAAGTCACCGATAGCCGCGGGCTGGTCGCTGATTAGCAACCGGAACGTCCCGACGGTTCCACCGTCGTTCGTCATCGTGTTCTCGTCGGTTGAGTCGCCGTCGCTGGTGCCGTCACCGCTGGTCCCGTCACCGCTGCCTGAGTCGCTCGACCCGGAACAGCCTGCGAGGAGACCGACGCTGACGCCAGCGCCTGTCGTCATAAATCGTCGTCGCCTCATTGGCTCTCACCTGTGTGGTTGGTCGCCGTCGATACTGTCCGTGCTGTTACGTACGTATTCATTCTATAATCTGGGATGGTACTGGTGTGTATATGCCCCGCGATAGATCAAATCAGTGTACGCCTCTCTGAACGGAATGAACGGTCTGGCTGTATCTGAACGGTTTTACCCCCGACGCTCCACGACCTGATAATGGCAAACTCGAACGCGAAGGGCAACCGCCGCGAGCGCGAACTGGTCAACGCACTCGACGAGGCGGGCTTTGCGGTAATGCGCGCGCCAGCCAGCGGCAGCGCGACCGAGCGGGAACTGCCGGACGTGCTCTCGGGTGACGGCGAGACGTTCTACGCTATCGAGGCGAAATCCAGCGCCGGCGACCCCATCTATCTCACTGGTGAGGAGGTCGAGGCGCTGCTGTTTTTCGCCCGGAACTTCGGCGCGAAGCCGCGTATCGGCGTCCGGTTCGACCGCGAGGACTGGTACTTCTTCCACCCGGCGGACCTCCACACGACCGACGGCGGCAACTATCGGGTCAAGAAGGAGAAAGCCCTCTCCGACGGGACTGACTTCGATGAGTTCGTGGGCAACTCCGAGAAGGTCACGCTTGACGAGGTGGGCGACGACGGCCCCGACCAGAGCGTGCTGGACGTGCTGTCGGCCTTCGAGCGCGGCGATCTCGACAAAGAGGAAGCCGCAGCGATGCTGGAATAGCTGTTCACAGGCGTTTGATTACTGGGTCCCGCCGCCGACGAGTTCGGCGTCCTCGGCTCGGCGGAGTCGTGACAGCGGAAAGGCGTATTCTCGTGGCTCAGTCGCGCTGACGGCGTCGGAGAGATACGTCGCTAGCACAACGAGGTCGTCAGGCGGGTAGCCGTCGTTGGTGTCGTAGTCGGCGACTGTCCCGTCGGTCGCCTCGATGGTCCAGTCGTCGGCTGGCGTGTCGGTGACGGCCGTAACGACGAGGCTGTCGTCCGTCTCGCGGTCCCGCACGATATCGCCGGTTTCCAGTCGGCAGTTGCCACAGAGGTGTGGCGTTCCCGCGTCCGCGGCGACGAAGGTAACGGTGCCACAGGCGTCACAGACCGCCCGTTGCTTGCCGGGCGGTGCGACCCGCCGTGCGGTGATTTCGATGGCAACGCGCCGGAGGTGTTTGCAGTGCTCGCCGCGGATGCGGTTGTCCGGGCAGGAACAGGCGTGCTGTGCGATGTCGACGAGGTATGTGCTGTCGCTTTCCGTCGTCACGGCATACGTGCTGTCCGCTCGTGGGCGAACGGCCATGCGCTCGGTCCAGGCGCGGGCGGCCCGGTCCGGGAGGGAGCGGAGGTCCGGTGCAAGTGCGGTACTCTGCCGGTCGGCTGCTGGCTCGATGAGCGTCATAGGTGCGGACACGGCTGTATTTTCCAATGTGTCCAGTTGAAACGTAGGTGCTACACAGGCCTAAATGGCTCGGCCAGCGGGCTCCGGCGCTTCGATACCCTTTTTGCCGGCCCTGTGAAATCGCAGAGCATGGATACCGAGCGGGAGACGGTCCTGCAAATCGTCATCTCGGCGGTCGCCGTCGTGCTGTTCGTCGGCACAACTGTTACCGCCTCACAGATGTATCTGAGTGGGTCAACCGTAGAGCCAACGGGCGGCTATGCACTCATCGGCGCAATTGGGCTGTTCGTCGTGTTTATGACCGCTGCTGGCCTCTGGCTCGAACGCCAGCAGTTTTAGGCGTCAGCTTCTTCCTCGCCCTCGTCCTCGCGCCAGTCAACCAGTTCCTCCTCGTCGGTGTCGTCTAACTTCTGTTCGTAGTAGCCCATCGGGTGAGAAATCGCCTCACAGAGGTCGTCCATGTTGACACAGTCGCCGTAGGACTGCATGGTCGAACACGCCGGCGTCGAGTATTCCGTCGGGCTGGTATCCCCGCGGATGTGGTCGACCTGATAGCGGGTCGCTTCCTCGCCGAAACCGGGGTTGACCTGGAACAGGTCGACAATTTCGTCCGTCGTCATTCCGATGCCGACGAGGAAGGTCGCAATAGCAAACCGGGAGTGGTGTTCGAGGTGTTCGCCCTTCTGCACCTGATCGAGGAGGGACTTCATGCAGGGCGGGAACAGTTCCGGAACGACAGTGTCGATCTCGCGGGTGAGTTCCAGTTCCGAGAGCACTTCCTCTAACTGATCGACCTCCGCCGTCAGTTCGTCAGCGATCGCGTCCGGGACGGTGAACGGCAGGCCGTCAGTGACCCGATGGCGAATCGCCTGTTTTAACAGAACGTTCAGTTCCTCGGCGGTGACCCTGACCTCGCCGTCAGTCAGTGGCCGATTGACCAGCCGCCAGGAATCGCCCCGCTGGTCGGCCGCCAGGTCGAGATACGCGCCAACCTCGACGCGGTACCCGTCGCCAGCGTCGCTGACAGCGCTTGCAAGGTCGAACTCCCCGAGCAGTTCTGTTCGGTCCAGTGTCTCGCGCTGGGTCGATTTCAGCTCTGTCGTCGTCGCAAACTCCTCTGTAAACCGGTCGTAGGCCGCCTCAGCCTCAGCCTGTGCGTACTTCCGGGTGCAGATGTGGACGTCGACGAGCGACACCAGCACACGGGCGACCGGGTACGACAGCAGTTCGACGCGAGTCCGTCGATGTGGCTCCCCAACAGTCCCGTCTGTGATTGCCGATTCGACCCGCTCCAGCGCGCGCGCCGTGACCGTCTCGTTCGTGGCGACAATCTCGCCCAAATCCACCGCCGCGGCTTCGACGGCCTCCCGCGACCGCGCTAGAAAGGGGTAGCGTGCGTGGAGCGGTTCCATTGCCACCACCTTTCGGATGGGAGCGAATAAAATTGCCGTCACCGAGACGGTCGGTGTCGAATTCCCGACAGCGAGAGCGACCAGACCAGGGGGCTATACATATAGCCCAAGGCTGGACGCAGGTGAATACAGCTAGTAGATAGACGGATGCCTGCCACTCTCCAGTGTGCAAGTGTGGTAAGGACACGCGGGTCGGCGACGGCACTTGGTTCAGTCTGGGAACTGGACCGGTGCAGTCATTGCCGACGAGGTAACTGCCAAACGAGACGCGGAGCACACTGATGACGCACGAGCACGACACTAATTCACAAGAGGGCATTAGAGCGACATTCGAAGAGTACGACGTTGGCGTGGATACAGTCGCCCATATCGGCGACCCCGAGAACCCGTCTGCGTGGATTCAGTCGACGGTCTTTGTCGACGTAACCCAGTAGGACCAGTCGACAGTCGATCGGCGACACCAACGAAACAAGCTGTTTTGCGTCTGTATGGAGCGAGTATCCCCGCCCAGCCAATCGGTCGCGGTGGGCAACCCGTTTGCCGGGAAGTGGAGGCCGGTGTTTTGTGCCGACCTCAGAGGGATCGCTGTACCGTTTCCGTGGCACTCCGGACCACTGTCTCGGGCGGGACATCTTCAGTTACAGTGGTCCCAGCCCCGATGACGGCGTTTTCGCCGACCGTGACACCCGGGAGGACCACCGCACCAGCGCCGACGAAAGCCCCGTTCTCGAGGACGATTTCGTCGAGCGTGTCGTTCTGGAACTCCATGCCGGCGTCGGTGAGGTCGTGGGTTACGCCGACGATAGAGGCGTTGGGCCCGATCTGAACGGACTCGCCGAGCGTTGCGTTCTCAACGTAGACGTTTGCGTTGATATCAGTCGGGCCGTGGATGGTCGCCTTCTTGATCGAGGCCCCCTCGTAAATCTGGACGCCGTCGTCTATGTCGGCGTCGTGGATTGTGACGTATTCTCGAATCTCGACGGTGCCCAGTGTCGCATTCTCAATCTGAGCGGTTTCGTGGACAGCCATACCGAGACATCAGCGCCGACACTAATCATCGTGGTGACGAAAACCAGATATTTTAGCCACAACGCAAGAAAGCCACCCGATCGGTTATTCCGTGTCAATTCCGTCGGTCGCCGCTCGTAGTTTGGCGACCTTTCGCTACGCTCGGGGTCACCCTACGTCTCACGGCTTCGCCGTTCGGCGTGTTAGTGGTTCTCGCTCCGCTCGAACCACTCTATGTCCGCCACGGGTCGCTTCGCTCCCCGTTCCGGTGCGAGATTCTTCGCACCGCTCAGAATCTCGCTATGTCCCGTGCTGCCAGGAATCCATGTACTCGGCCTGCGTATCGGTCAGGGAATCGAAGTCGACACCCTCGGCGTCAAGTTTGATTTCCGCGACCTCCTTGTCGAGTCGGTCCGGGACAGCGTGGACACCGGCCTCGTAGTCGTCGCCGTTTTCGACCAGTTCGCGGACACAGACGGCCTGCACGCCGAAGCTCTGGTCCATCACTTCGACAGGGTGGCCCAGTGCGATAGGCGTCGCAAGATTGACCAGTCGGCCCTCGGCAAGCACGTTCAGGCGGCGGCCGTCGGCCATCTCATAGGTCTGGACCCCGTCGCGGGCCTCGTAGGTGTCGACAGCGAGGTCGGACAGCGCATCGAGGTCGACTTCCACGTCGAAGTGACCGGCGTTGGCGAGCAAGACGCCGTCCTGCATCGCTTCGAAGTGCTCCTCGACAATGACGTCGCGGTTGCCGGTGGTCGTGATGAACACGTCACCCTCGGCGGCGGCCTCGGCCATCGGCTTGACCTCGTAGCCTTCCATGTGCGCTTCGAGCGCGCGGCGGGGCTCGACTTCGGTCACAATCACGTCGGCGTTCTGACCGCTGGCTTTCTTTGCGACACCTTTGCCGCAGTCACCGTACCCGGAGACGACGACGGTCTTGCCGGCCCACGAGAGATTCGTCGTCATCGCAATCGAGGCCAGCGAGGATTCGCCGGTGCCGTGGACGTTGTCGAACAGGCGCTTCATCGGCGTGTCGTTGACAGCGAACACAGGATAGTCGAGTTCGCCGTCATCGTCCATCGCGCGCAGTCGGTGGACGCCGGTCGTCGTCTCCTCTGCCCCACCGATGATAGTGTCGATGAGTTCCGGATAGTCCTCGTGGATGGCCGCGACGAGGTCCATTCCGTCGTCGACGGTGATGGTCGGCTTGTGGCCGATGACAGCCTCGATAGCCTCGTAGTACTCCTCGTCGTCGACGCCGCGCTCGGCGTAGGAAGTGATGCCGTCGACGGCGTCGAGTGCGGCACTCACGTCGTCGTGCGTCGAGAGCGGGTTACAGCCGGTGATGGCGACTTCCGCGCCACCGACCGCGAGGATTTCCGCGAGAACAGCGGTCTTGGCTTCGACGTGCATCGCCATGCCGATGCGTTCGCCGGCAAAGGGCTGGTCGGCCTCGAACTGCTCGCGGAGCGCGCCGCAGATGGGCATATGCTGGATAGCCCAGTCCATCTTTCGGCGGCCGGAATCGCGAGCCTCGTCAAGGTCATCAAGTCGCTCCGAAATAGGCGTCGTCATGTCACAACAGAGGAAGAGAGTTCCTAAAACGCTACCGAAGCCGTTCAGTTACCGCGTTCGTCCGGCGGGCCGGCGTCGTCCGGTCGGCCGCGGTCGCCGTCGTCATCGTCGTCGCTATCGGTGTCGTCGTCAGCATCGTCGTCCTCGTCTTGCTCTTCTGACTCGTCTTGCTCTTCTGACTCGTCTTCCTCTTCTGACTCGTCTTGCTCTTCCGTCTCGTCTTCCGGTTCCTCGGTTTCGTTCTCGTCGTCTTCAGTTTCGTTCTCCACGTCGTCGTCATCGCGGTCCTCGGGTGGCCCAGCGTCTTCGGGCGGACCACGACGGTCGTCGTCCGTCTCGTTTTCGTCGTCCGTTTCATTCTCCGCGTCATCGCTGCCCGGACCGCGGTCTTCGGGCGGTCCGGCGTCCTCGGGCGGGCCGCGGCGGTCGTCTGTCTCGTTTTCAGTCTCGTTCTCGTCGTCACCGAAGATGTCCGCCGGCGGACCCTGTCGTTCGCTGGGGTGGGTCTCGTTGTCGTCGGACTCGTTCTCACCAGTGACGTGTGCGGGCGGGCCGGCGTGGTCCGGCGCGTTGCCGGGGTTGTTCGCCGTCACGAAACTGGCCACGGCCGGGCCGATACCACCGGTCCGGTTCTCGTCGCTCAACAGGTCGTTCACGTAGGCTGACACTTCGAGTCCAAAGGTGTCGAACTCGGTCACGTTGGTAGCGTTCGGCGCGACAGTCAGGTCCGCCGTCGTCGTCGCAGTGTGATTGTCGGCCGTCGCCGTCACGTCGACCGTCACGTTCTGCTCGGGGGCGGGCAGTCCAACCGTCCCGTTGCTGTCGGTCGTGTAGTTTCCGGTCCCAGCGTAGGAGGTGTTGTCAGCCGTCTCCACGGCAACTGAGGCGTTTTCGACGCCCGTCTCGTTCTGTGTGACCGATACCGTCGCGCTGCCGTCGTCAGCCTGTGAGACACCGACAGCGAGGGTGTTCCCTGCGTCGGTGTTACCGGCTGAGTCCGCAGCGGCCGCCAGTCCCGGACCGACGGCCAGCAATGTCAGTCCGACAGCGGCGTACAGTGCGAAGAGTTTGGTGCGCATCGTAGCCAATTGGTTCGCCGAGAGAGCGATAAACACCCCCTCTCGTTCAACCCGTTCAGGCCGTTTGCAGAGTCGACAACACCGACTGAGGAATAGTTATACAGTTTAAAGCCAGCTCTCAGCGTTTATTCCACCGGTTCAGTCACCGGCTCGTTCGACCAGCGAAGCCGCGTGCTCGCTGGCCCGTTCGCGGACGGCCTGCTCGTCGAACACCTCGACAGTGCGGTCGCGCATGAGCACCTCACCGTCACAGACCGTGTGGCGCACGTCGCTCCCGTGGACGGCGTAGGCCAGATGGGAGACGAGGTCGTGGGCCGGCGTCAGGTGTGGGGCGTCGAGGTCGATGACGGCCAGGTCCGCGTTCGCGCCGGTCTCGATGCGGCCGCTGTCGAAGCCCAGCAGGGCCGCACCGTTTGCGGTCGCCATTTCGACGACAGTGCCAGCATCGACCGCGCTGGCGTCGTCGGCCGCGAGTTTGCCGATCATCGCCGCGTCGCGCATCTCGTCGAACATATCGAGGTCGTTGTTCGAGGCCGCGCCGTCGGTGCCGATACCCACGGTAACGCCAGCGTCCAGCAGGTCCTGTACCGGGGCCATCCCGCTGGCGAGTTTCATGTTCGAGGCCGGGCAGTGAGCAACGCCGGTACCCGTCTCGGCCAGCAGGTCGATTTCACTGTCGTCGACGTGGACGCCGTGGGCCACGTACGTGTCGCCGTCGAGCAGGCCGATATCGTCGGCGTAGGCGAGCGGGCGCTGTCCGTGTTCGTCGACGATAGGCGTCACCTCATCGCGCGTCTCGTTGGCGTGCAGGTGGATCGAAAGGTCGTCCTCAAGCGCCTGTGGGACGAACTCGCGCAGGTACTCCTCGCCGACGGTCGTGAGCGAGTGCGGCTGAAACGTCGTCCGAACCCGTCCATCAGCCGCACCGTCGAGTTTCCGAGCCACGTCGAGGCTCTCTTCGAGGTCAGACCGCGCGGCCTCGTCATCCTTGCCGACGGTGACTGCAGTAAAGCCAAGCACTGCTCGCATCCCAGCTTGGTCGACTGCGTCCGCGATCTCCTCGACCTCGAAGTACATATCCGACAGCGCCGTCGTCCCCGACCGTATCATCTCGACCAGCCCGAGTTCCGCCCCGGCGCGGATGTCGTCGGCGGTCAGTTCCGCTTCGACGGGCCAGACGTCCTCCTGCAGCCAGGCGTCGAGGGGCTTGTCGTCAGCGAGGCCGCGAAGCAGTGTCATCGCGACGTGGGTGTGCGCGTTGACCAGACCGGGGATGACCAGCCCGTCGCTGGCGTCGAGTTCATCGTCGCCGTCCAGTGTGCCCGGGTCGTCGACAGCCACGATGTCGCCGCTGTCCTGTGAAACCAGTACGTCCGCACGCTCGACGGTCAGGTCAGGTCGGAGGACCTGTCCGCCGGTGACGAGAAGTTCGCTCATGGCGGTGGCTTCACAACCGCGGACCTTAGTTCGCCGGGTCCACGCCGCCGTCGTGTGGCGTGTTGCCACATCTATGTGCAGGTGTCGCAGTGACAGCAGTGCCTGTTCCGCAGGGGTCTTTCGGCTCCGGTGCGTTCAGGTGGGCAAGAGAATGGCGGCGGCAGAGCAACTCCGACAGCGGGTCAACGCCATGCGGCACGAAAGCCCAGCCCGAATGCTGCTTGCCGTTGCTGCCGGCTGGTTTCTCGTCCTCGGGATGCGGTTTGTGGTTCCTGCGGTCCTCCCGACGATACGCAAGGAATTCGTCATCTCGAACGCAGAGGCCGGGCTCGCGGTCACGGTGCTCTGGCTCACATACGCGGCGGTGCAGTTTCCGGCCGGGGTGCTGATCGACCGGATCGGGGAGCGGACACTACTGGTAGCCGCGGCGTTGCTGTCGGGCGTCGGGCTGCTGGGCTACTTCTTCGCGCCGGTGTTCTCGCTGTTCCTTATCGCAACGGGCGCGTTCGGGCTCGGGACGGGGCTGTACGGCCCGACCCGCGGGACCGCCCTCTCGCGGACATTTGATGCCCGCGAGGGGACCGCCTTCGGTGTCGTGATGGCGGCCGGCTCTCTCGGAGCGGCGGCACTACCCGCCATTGCCGCGTTCGTCACCACACGGTACGGGTGGCGGCTGGCACTTGCCAGCGCCGCCCCGCTGTTCATGCTTGTCGCCGGCGCGCTCTGGCTCTCGGTGTCGGACCGTCCGACCGGCGAGTCCGAACGGAGCCTCCGGCGGGACCTCCGAACGGTTCTCACCGGCCTTCGCAACCGCCGGCTCGTGCTGTCGGTTTCGGGCAAGACACTGATGCTGTTCGCCTTTCAGGCCGTGACAGCATTCCTCACCACGTATCTGGTCACGGTCCGGGGCCTCTCACAGGGAACCGCTGGGGCGCTTCTCTCGGTGCTGTTCGTCGGTGGCGCGCTCTCACAGACAGTCACCGGCCGGCTCGCTGACCGATACGGAACGCCAAGTGTTCTGACCGCTGTCGCGCTCGTCAGTACCGTTCCACTCGTGCTCATTCCGTCCGTCCGCGGCGTCATGCCGCTGGCCATCGTTTCCGGCGTCATCGGTGTTCGGATGAGTGTCGGCCCGCTGGCAAACGCCTACATCGTCGATACGCTGCCTGACACCGCCGAAGGCACCGGCTGGGGCCTGCTCCGGACCGGCTTCTTCGCGATCAGTTCGCTGGGCTCGACGGCTGTCGGGCTGCTCGCCGACCAGAATCTGTTTGCGCTCGCATTCTACGGTCTCGCTGGCCTGACACTGCTGGCTGCGGGTACCTTCGTTGTCCTCCCACGCCGGGACCGCCTGTGACGACTTCGCTCACAGACCCCGGCCTGAGGGGAAAGACAGTTGCCCCGCGGCCTGCCAGTAGGCGTATGCGAATCGCCGTCCCCAACAAGGGCCGCCTGCACGAACCAAGCGAGGAACTGCTCGAACGGGCCGGCCTCCATCTGGTCGACGGGGCCGACCGCCAACTGCACGCCGATACTGTCGATCCGGACGTGACCGTCCTGTACGCCCGCGCCGCTGACATCCCCGAGTACGTCGCGGACGGTGCTGCCGACGTGGGTATCACCGGCCTCGACCAGGTCCGGGAGTCTGACACCGACGACCTCGTCGAACTCCGGGACCTCGATTTCGGCCGCTGTCGCCTCGTTCTTGCCGCGCCTGAAGAGAGCGACATCGAGACCGTCTATGACTTTGAGGACGGCCGCATCGCCACGGAGTTCCCTAAAATCACCCGCCGGTACTTCGACCGGGTCGACGTGGATGTCGACGTGACCGAGGTGTCCGGCGCGACGGAACTGACTCCCCACGTCGATATCGCCGACGGTATCGTCGATATCACCTCGACCGGGACCACGCTCCGGATGAACCGGCTGGCTGTCGTCGACGAGGTGCTCGAAAGCTCCGTCCGCCTGTTCGCTCGTGAAGACACCGCTGACAACGAGAAGGTGAAGCAGGTCGACACCGCACTTGGCTCAGTTCTCGCCGCCGACGACAAACGCTATCTGATGATGAACGCCCCCGAGGATGCCCTTGATGACGTGAAAGACGTGCTTCCGGGCATGGGCGGTCCGACCGTGATGGACATCGCCGGTTCCGACCAGCTCGCCGTCCACGCCGTCGTCGAGGAGCGTGCTGTCTTCGAGACCATTAGCTCGCTCAAGGACGTGGGCGCGAGCGATATCCTCGTGACGGAGATAGAGCGGCTGGTTGAATAGTACTTTTTTACGTCACCCCCTCTCCTCGCGCGCTTTATGAGCGCGCTATGGGGAGCGGGTTCGCAAAAATCTACGCTACAAACGACCTCCGAGTCGCGGCCTGCGGCCGCGCTCGGAGTGAAACCGCGCCGAAGGCGCGGTATGCAGGCCGCGCTCCGCGCCCGCATTCGGCAGACACTCCCACCACAGTCCCGGCTCGGAGGGTCAGAAGAACATAAAAATGTTGTTCAGCGCGAACCCAAGCACCGCCGCAAACGCCAGATGCAGCGCCACGAGCGGGGCCGTCGAGCGGGTCGACAACCGATAGGAGAGGCTGATGGCGATCCCGTCAGCAACGAGAGTGAGCAACAGGACGACAGCGACGCCGAGGTCCGCCGAGACGACGCCGGACTCGACGCCCCAACGCTGGAGGATGAGCGAGACGATTGCCGGCGCGAGGGCCGCCTTTGCGGCGAGTTGGCTCGGCACGTCGCCGATAAAGAACGTCGCAGCCAGGTGGAGGGTCAGAGCGTAAAAGAGCCAGGTGACGAGGACGGTCACGAGGACCGCGAGGATACCACCGCCGGTCAGGCTAGAGAACCCGGACTGGAGCATACTCGGGGTTCGTCGGCCGCTCGCTTGTGCGTTTTGTTCCCGGGCGCGACCGGCACGCTCATAGCCGCTCGCCCACACCGCTCGGGCGTGTACGTCCTCGAACTTGGCGGGCAGGACGACGCGTTCGCGCGGCGGGAAGCCGCAAGCGCCGCGAGCGCCGTCGACGTGCTCGCCCCCGGACTGGCGACGGCACGGGGTATCAGCGACCGCGTTCGCCACCTCGCGTTCACCCACCGGGCCTGTGACCTGATCGGAACCTCGGACCCGGACATCGAAAGCGCCGCCGCGCTGCTATCGGCCGCGACCATCGACCGCGAAGGGAGCGTCGCCGTGCGCGCGGTCGACGTGCGAGCGAGCACCGGTATCGACACGCAACAGGCCGAGCGGACGCTGGGCGGCGTGCTCACCGACCGCGGCTTCGCCGTCGACCTCGACAACCCCGACCACGTCCTCTACGCCTATCTCTCGGACCCCGACGGCGACGAGGAGGGCGGGACCGGCGAGGCCTGCTGTGCGCTGGGCTGGCTTACCGCCGAGAGCGTGCGGGACTTCGGGGGCCGCCAGCCGACGGACCGTCCGTTCTTCCAGCCCGGCAGCATGGACCCGCTCGAAGCCCGCGCGCTGGTCAATATCGCCGGAGCCGGCCCGGACGCAACGATACTGGACCCGATGTGTGGCACCGGCGGTCTCCTGCTAGAGGCGGGGCTGGTCGGGGCCGACGTGGTCGGCGGCGACGCACAAGAAAAGATGGTCTCGGGGACACGCAAGAACCTGGCCTACGCACTCGACGGCGACGGCCACCCTGAGCGAGCGTCGTACCCGGACCCGGGCGAGTGGGGGGTGTTCCGCTCCGATGCGTCCGCACTGCCAGTGGCCGACGACACCGTCGATGCCGTCGTCTTCGACGCCCCCTACGGTCGTCAGTCCCGTATTGAAGGTGACCTGGCCCCGCTCGTGTCCGGTGCGCTCGGCGAAGCCGCCCGCGTCGCAGGGCGGTGCGTCCTCGTCGCCGACCGCGACTGGCGCGAGGCCGCGACCGGCGCGGGCTGGGCCGTCACTGACTACTTCAAGCGACGCGTTCACCGCTCGCTGGTCAGGCACGTCCACGTTCTTGAGTGACCATACGTTCACTTTCTCTGGACAGGTGTTGTCTTTTGTTCGGGTATGAGCAAAGTTTATGCCGTGACAAATGCTAATGAGTCACAAGTATGCCAACGTGGTCAGACCCCGCCCCATGCGACGACGACGAACAGCTGTTTGAATGCCCGGACTGCGGGAAGCGTCTCTGTAGCGAGCGCTCGACGGTCTCCTGTGGCCGCTGTGAGACAGAAATGCAGAACCTCAGCGTCCCTCGGCCGGAATAAAATCAGTCCGCGTTTTTGCTAGTTAGTTCGACACGAGTGCAATCGCTCGCTCGGCGTCGCCGTCCATCCGCTCCAGCAGCGACCGGACCCGGTCCCGGGCTGTGTCGTCGCAGTCGGCCAGCACCATTCCCTCGTCCGGTTGGCCGTACACGACACTGGCACCAGCAGGCGCGGCAAGCACTGCAGGGAGCGTAGCGAGGTCCTCCTCGCCGTCGACATCCAGAAGTGTCGTCTCGTCGCTGTCGAGACCGTCTCTGAGTGCAGCAAGCAGGTCTGCGGTGAGTGTCGCAGCCGGGTTGTCGACTGAGAGCGTCCGGTCGAAGCCGTCGATTGCCGCTGCCACGTCCGCGTCGACGGCCGAGCGCTTGGTCCGTTCGTCGACTAGCGCGAGGTCGGGCGTCCGCCCGGCCTCGATGAGGTGGTACGTGACCATGTCGCCGACGGCGATGATGGGGTCACCGGCGTCGGCCAGCAGCGCCGCTGTATCAGTATAAATCCGTCCGAGCGGCTCTTTCAGCTCGTGCCGCAAGTCACTCGGGAGTTCGAGAACGACGTCGGACACGTTAGCGGACTTTCAGCGCGTACTTGCCCGGCTCGGTCACTTCCATCTCCTCAGCGATGTCTGACCGCTCCGGGTGCGCGATGACGACGTAGCCGGCCCAGTCCTCGGTCAGTGCGGTGCCGCCGCAGGCCTCACACTGGCTTTCGATCTCCGCGCTCTGGACGCGGTGACAGTCGCGACAGACGAGTCGGTCCGCCATCAGCTATCACCGGCTTCCGCCGTGCCTTCACGGCGCTCGCGCTCCTCCTGGAGCCAGCCGTGCTTGCCCAGGCCGACCTGTTTCGCCGTCAGGCCGATCTTGGAGTCCCGCGGGTTGCGCTCGTCGATACTCTTGGTGACGATACGCGCCCGGACGGCGTCACCGACGGTGAGCGTCCGGTTGGACTCGCGGGAGGCGAGTTGCTGGTTCTCCTCGTCGTAGGCCAGATACTCGTCGGAGATCTGGGAGACGTGGAGCAGACCGTCGACCGGCCCGATGCCGATGAAGGCCCCGAAGTTGACGACCTCGACGACCTCGCCGTCGACCACTTCCTGCATCTGTGGGTCGAACGTGAGGGCGTCGAACTCGGCCTCGTAGTAGACGCCGGGCTTGTTCGGCAGCACGGCACCGGTGCCGATGTCGTGGACCTCGATAACGGAGACGACGCTGCCGACGTCTTCGTCCATTCGTCCTTCGAGCTTCTCTTGCAGGAGCCGTTTGACCAGCCCCGGACTGACCTCCGCCAGAAAGCGTGGCGGGACTTCGACCGTATCGCGTAGGCGTACCCGTTTATACATGTGTTATGGTTGAGTGATACCCAGTTTGTTCCGGCCCCTTAAACTAATTACTGGAACGCCCGCGTCCAGCAGGCGTCGTTTGAGGGGCCTGTCGTTCGTGACCGCGTGTGTCGCATCGTCTGTCTGTGCCAGTTCGAGGACGGCGTCGTCCGCGTAGTCCGCCGTCGTCTCCCGAATCGCACACCGGTCGAGCAGGTCCTGCCCGACAGAGGCGGCCGTCGCTTCCGCGCCAGCCCCATCGGCCAGTTTCGCCAGTTCGTCGCGGACGGCAGCGGGCGCGACGTAGTCCGTCGCGTCCGGCAGCACCCTATCGAGTTCCTCGAACAGGCGTACGTTACATTCGACCGGCATCATCAGCGCGTTCGTGTCCAGCACGATCATCACCGCAGCGTGCCGACACCGATGAGCCGCCACCGAGCGCCGACACGGCGGTTGATCGCGATCTTCGAGCCCGGCGCCGCACAGACCGGGCGCTTGAGCGCGACTTCACATTCGTCGTCGCGCGCGCTCGTGACCGACCCGACCGTGGTGGCGGTGCCGATAGTCAGCATGAGCGGTTCGCCGGTCGAGATTTCGTCGACCTCACCGCCATCGTCACCGACGATGCGTTCCAGCAGGTCCACGTCCATCGTGAACGTCTCGTGGACCGGCGGGAGGCTCCCGGGCGGCCCGGCGACCTGTCCGGCGAGCGCGTCGCCTTTGGTGATTGCGGGGTCGAGCCCGGTCCCGACGCCGAGCAGGCCACCCGGCGTGACCGTGTCCACGAAGTCGCCGCCGGACTGGAGCGAGCGGACCGTCGTCGTCACGGGCTGCCACTCCGTCTTGCCGCCTTCCTCGACCTCGCGGCCGGGACGGAGTTCGATCTCGTCGTCGGCGTCCAGTTGGCCGCCAACGAGCGACCCGCCAAGCACGCCGCCCATCAGGTCGTCCCAGGTCGTACCGGGACGGTTGATGTCGAACGAGCGTGCGACCATCATGCGGGCGTCCTCGTCCGGGTCCCGTTCCGGCGTCGGAATCTCAGACTGGACAGCCTCGATAAGCAGGTCGATGTTGGCCTCCTGGCCCGCGCTGATGGGGACAACCGGTGCGCCTTCGGCGACGGTGCCCTCGACGAACTCCTGAATCTGCTCGTAGTTCTGCATCGCCCGCTCCTCGTCGACAAGGTCAACCTTGTTCTGGGCAATGACGATGTTGTCGATGCCGATGATATCGAGCGCGCTCAGGTGCTCCTCAGTCTGGGCCTGCGGGACGGGCTCGGTCGCCGAGATGACGAGGACGGCCCCGTCCATGATGGCCGCGCCGGACAGCATGGTTGCCATCAGCGTCTCGTGCCCGGGCGCGTCCACGAACGACACCGTCCGGAGGTGGTCGGTGTCGACGTCGTGGTCGTCGCAGTGCTCGTCGACGGTAAAGGCCTCCGGCTCCTCGGCCTCCGGACAGCGACGGAACGTCGCGTCGGCGTAGCCGAGTCGGATAGAGATACCGCGCTTCATCTCCTCGGAGTGCTGGTCGGTCCATTCGCCGGACAATGCCTGTACGAGCGTCGTCTTTCCGTGGTCGACGTGCCCGACGAGTCCGATGTTCACCTCCGGTTGTTTGTTCGATGTCATTTCGAGAGTAATCTTGGTGGAGTTTCGCCGCGTGCAACTGATAAACCTACTGTTTGCGCCCCGCCGACCCCGGTTCAATCGCCGATTTGGTCCCTGCTGACCGCGGCAACGTCACTGGATTGCTCGGTATTGGCCCCGACATAGCGACGCGACCCCGTCACTGAGCGAGCAGCGGACTGTGCGAGTCGGGTGCTACGCCGGCTATCGCCATTGCGATACTGTCGGGGGCAGCAATCAGCCCATGCTGTCGCCCGTGACGAACCAGTCGAGCCCTGCTCAGTGAGCGGGACTGAAACGCTGAAGCGATCGTGTATCGTGGACATCTTCTGTCACCGGTATTACGTAACTGTGTTTCTGTGAACGCTTTTGTTTATGCAGGAACAGGTCAACGTACGATGCGAGTCGATGAGTCCCCCGAAACGGATGCCGACATTGACCCGGCGACGGCGTTCTCGGTCATCGCAAGCGAGACGCGTCTGGACATTCTGGAGGCGCTGTGGCGCACAGATGACCGACCAGTTCGCTTCTCGGAGCTGTTCGACGACGTCGAGCTAGCCGACAGCGGGCAGTTCAACTATCACCTGCAGGAACTCACCGGCCAGTTCGTCAGCCAGGGAGCCGACGGGTACGACCTCCGGTACGCCGGGGCGCAGGTCATCCGCGCGGTGCGGGCAGGAACGTTCACGCGGACACCCGACATCGACCCGTTCCCGGTGACCGGGGCCTGTACGCGGTGTGGCGGCGGTCTGCTGGCCGAGTACGCCGACGAGCAGTTCGCCATCGACTGCGAGGACTGCGGGAAGGCCCACGGCGAGTACCCGTTCCCGCCGGGCGGTCTGGTCGACCGGACACCGGCGGAAGTCGCGACGGCCTTCGCCGAGCGGGTGCGACACCTCCACTGTCTGGCCGCCGACGGCGTCTGCCCGGACTGCGCCGGTCGGATGGGGACGGAGATATCCCGCGATGGCGACTGCTGTCTCGACGTGTCGGTCCGCGCCGAGTTCGTCTGCGAGCGGTGTCGCCACGAACTCTGTTCGCCTGTCGGGCTGACGCTACTCGATAACTCCCGCGTTGCAGCGTTCTACGACGACCACGGCGTCGACCTGTCGAGTCGGCCTTACTGGACGCTGCCCTGGTGTGTCGACGACCAGTACACCAGTGTCGAAGCCACCGACCCGTGGCGGCTCGCGGTCCAGATTCCGCTGGCCGAAGCGGAACTGACTGCCTATCTGGACGGCAACCTCCAGCCGGTCGAGTTCGAGCGACAGGACTGCGGGCACTGAGCCGACCTGTTGGTCCTGTGGGGGTACGCTGTTTTTCCGCTGACTGAAATCGTTTTCAGGAGATCCCCGATGCGTGTCTCCCGCAGAAATATCATTCAGATTATACTTATCGGCGTTCGGGACCATTGTTTCACTGTAATGTACCAGCCTGCGCCCTACGCTGACCCCGAGCTGTACAGGCCGACGTATCCACCCCTGACCGGCCGTTCCCTGCTGGGAGTGCTGACTGTCTACCTCGGCTTGCTGACGCTACTCTCACAGAGTCCGGTCCTCGCGCTGGCGGCGCTGATCTGTTTCTTCGTCGCCAGCCGGTAACCGGGCGCGGGGCTTTTGCCCGTCCCAGCCCTGCCTCCGGTCGTGCGGGAGTTCGACTTCGAACTGGCGCTGTGTGCCCATCTTGAGCGCGAGGGCCGTCTGGTAAGCCGGCAGCTCGGCGGCGCTGTCCACGGCCGGCGCGTCCTCGACACCGTCGTCGTTGAGCCGGGTCCTGAACTCGACGAGCGGGCGGCCATCACTCCCGAACGGCTGCCGACGGCGGCCATTGAAAGCGACGTTGGCCCAGGTCGGGCGCGGTACTGGAAGGACGCCTTCGACTGTCACCCCGACCGCGCCGAGCGGGCCGTCAAACTGGCCGCCGAGCGAGGGTTTTTCGAGCGGGAGCGTCGGGGTGGCCGGACATACGTCCGACAGACGACGCGATATCCCGACTGGTTCGGCGAAATCGTCGCCATCGAGAACAAGCCCGACCTGAGTCGCCCCGGCGATCTGGAATCACAGTTGCGGACCGACGTGTCGCTCGCGCTCGCCAACCGCGTCGTACTGGCGACGGCGTCCTACGTTACCGGGGCGCACCTCAACCGGATTCCCGAGGAAGTCGGCGTCTGGCGGTTCGACGCCGACAGCGGAACGATAGACGTCCGTCGAGAGGCGACACCACTGTCGACAGACGACGCCGGCGTCGAACTCCTTGCGGAGCGGCCGGTCCAGACGGACGTGCGGATGGTCGGCGCTTCGGAGAAGGCCCGCGCGCGTCGGCAACTAGCCGAGCGAGCGTACGGCAAGGGATGGCGGAGTTTCGACTACCCAGCATGTGAGCGCTGTTCACCCGACAGTGACGGAATTCCGTACTGCCAGTGGAAGGACCGCGCTGTCCGCGAAAGCGACGACTGCGGCCCGGACTGCGGTGGGCACGAGGCGGCCGACCCGCCGGCCGTCGACGGCGACTCACTCCGGGCCGAGCGGACGCCGTGGCAGGCAGACCCCGACGGGCGCAGGCGTCGCCAGTCGGGACTGGATCGGTTCGGATAGCCACGAGAAGTTGTCACCGCTACCGGGTGTCGTCCGTCGAGGGGGTGTCATCGGGAGGGGAACCGCCGTCGCCAGCGGTCGGGCGGCCGTGCTGTTCGTAGTTGTCTTCGGTCACCGCCGGTGCTTCGGTAGCGACTTTGGCCGCGTGTTTCGTTCTGGCCTGATAGTTCGCCGCGGCCGCGATACCGACACAGGTGACCAGTCCCACCACCAGCACCCAGTCGATACTGCCCACGATACCCTGCTGGACGGCGATTGCGAGGACGCCGCCAGCCAGCGACAGCCCACCGACCTCCGCGATGCCGCGCCTGTCCATACAACGGCATTAGCTGCCATGGCCTATAATCTACGGTCCGTTTCACCCAGCCGAATCCGGGTCAGAGCGTGAACTGCTCGCCGTCGAGTCCGATGTCGTCGGCGAAGGCCCTGTCCGCGGGGACGTAGTGTGCGGTGTGGACGATACGGTAGTCGTCGGCCTCGATGTCGGCAGCGAAGTCCCGCGCGCCGGGCAGGGTCATGTGTTTCGTGCCAAAGGTCCGCGGCACGCCGTCCTCATTGTGGTGCGTGCCGCCTTTCGGGTGGTATTCGCAGGCCTCCGGGTGAACGATGCCCTCGACGAGCGCGAGGTCGGCCCCGGTCAGCACGGATTTCGAGCGGTCGGGCACGTCATAACAGGTGTCCCCGGAAATCGACAGCACTGCACCGGTCTGTGGTTCCTCGATGCGCAGGCCGTAACACAAAAGCGGCGGGTGCGTGACCGGGACGAGCGTCACCTCGAAGCCGGCGACGGTGAACGGCTCGAGCGGCGTCTGTGCGTGGACCGATACCGTGTCAAGGTAGTCATAGCGGCTCCGGACGGCCTCAGCGACGCTCTCGTCAGTCACCGGGTCCGTCTCGTCGGCGGCGTGGACCGGCAGTTCGTCGAACAAACGGTAGGCATTGCCGAGGCCATCGAGGTGGTCAAAGTGAATGTGGGTAATGATAGCCGCGTCCGGCAGCGGGACCGACTCGCGGAGGAACTGGTGACGGAAGTCCGGACTCAGGTCGACCAGCAACGACTCGCCGGTTGCATCGTTCTCTACGGCGACGGAGAAGCGCGACCGTTCGACCCCGCCGGTAGGGTCGATGCCGCGCTCGCGAACACTGGCCCGGAGTTCCTCGTCAGGGTCGCGCGCCCGTTCGCACGTGTCACAGTCGCACTGGACAGTCGGCGTCCCCGTCGTGTCGCCGGTCCCAAGCAGCGTGACCTCCATTACCGGTCCTTCAGAGTGCGACCCGCCTAAGCCCCTCGCTTTCGTTACTGGCTATCGAACAGGTTCGCCGGGTCGATGCCCTGTCGCTCCATCGTCGCCACCAGCAGGGACTGGGCGCGTTCGTCGGCGAGGTCGTCGAACAGACACTCGAAGAATCCCTCAAGTAACTCCGGGCGGATGCGCAGGTCGACGTACTCGACTTGCTTCTCGGCGATAACCACGTCTACGTCCCACTCGCCTTCCTGCGGGTCAGTCATGCGAACGTCAACCCACGACTCGGCGGGGTCGTCTGTCTCGGTGAATACGCTGTCGTCAGCCATGGCTACCGAATGGTTCCTGCATTGATAAGTAAATCGCTCATACCGATAGCCAGAACGGGTGCCTGAGCGGGTAAGCAATCGCTCAGTGGTCGTGGTCGTGGTCGCTGCCGCCGTCGCCGGAGAAGCCGCCGCTCCCGGCGACCAGCGCGTCGGCGTCGCCGTCCATCATGTCCATGTTCTTGAGGTTGTCCCGCTCCTCGAAGTCGATGATGGCGTCTTCGAGGTCCTGTTGTGTGAGCGTCGTCCGCTCCTCGGTCAGAGCATTGAGCACGGCCTCACGGAGCACGAGCCGAAGGTCGCTGCCGGTCAGCCCCTCGGTGAGGTCGGCCAGTGTCTCCGGGTCGAAGTCGTCGATCTCCATCTGCTGGGTGACGATACGGAGGATGTCCGCGCGCATACCGCTATCCGGCTTGGGGAAGTTGACGATTTCGTCGAAGCGCCGCCAGGCGGCGGCGTCGAGCTGGTCAGGGTGGTTCGTTGCGCCGATGAGCAACACCTCGTCCTGAATAAGTGAAATCTCGTCGATGCTCTTGAGGAGGGTGTTGACGGCGCGCTTGATCGCGGCGTGTTCGTCGGAAGAGCGGGTCTTGGCGACGAAGTCGAACTCATCCATGAAGAGGATACACGGCGAAAGCCGCTTTGCGACCTCGAACACCTTCTCGACGTTCTTGGCCGTCTCGCCGAGGTACTGGCTGGTGATCATCGAGAGCTTCACTTCGACAAAGGGGAGGTCAAGGTCATGCGCCAGCGCGCGGGCGACGCTGGTCTTGCCGGTCCCCGGCGGGCCGACAAAGAGGAGTTTCCCGATCTCGCGCAGGCCGATCCGGGCAAGGTAGTCGCGGTGTTCGATGGCCTTGACGATCTTCTGGATCTCGTCTTCCTGGTCAGTGGTCAACACCAGGTCGGCAAGCGTCATTTCCACCTCTTCGGGGGCGCGCACATCGACCAGGTCGAGCATCTCCTCGTCGTCCTCGTCGTCGGTGTCGAACGCCTCCTCCAGTTTAGCGTCGATGAACGCGCGGTCGGCGCGCGACGGTCGGTTCTGTTGGCGGGCCCGCTCGTAGTCAGCGCCCTCGACCTGGTCCTCGAAGGCTTTCGCCAGGACCGGGTTGTCTTCGAGGTCCGAGGCGTCGACCCGTTCGAGGAACCACTCCTCGGCGAGGTCGCGGTCCGTCATGGAAATACTCCCCGAGAAATCGTCGCGGTCGGTGAACATCAAGCCGGAGATGGCCGCCCAGGGCCGCTCGACACCGGTGGCCTCGCTCGCGGTTGAGTTGGTGACCGACAGCGGCCGTTCGATCTCGCCGTCGCTCCAGAAGACGGACCGGTACGAGGCCGGCAGGTCGTCCGGCTCAAGGTCCCGCCGCTCGCTGTAAATAGTGGCCGTCAGCAGAAACTCAACGACATCCAGTTCCGGATTGCTCATTCCCACTGATGTTACCACGCAACCGGTATAAGTCACTCGAAGCCCCGATGGCCGACACCAAGGTAATATACCACCTCTGTGTGTTTCAAACATGGCAGCTGATAACACATTACTCGCAGTGTATCGGAGCCGCATCGGCGAGCCGACGACCGACGACGAGGCCTACGGGTACTGGCTGTTTGTCATCGGCATCGTACTCGGAATCGTCGG
>NZ_JAAOHT010000028.1:0-44203 GCF_011440255.1 Haloarcula sp. JP-Z28
GCGACGCCGTGCGTGCGCGAACTTGGTACGGTGAATTTCGTGAGCTTGTTCTGATGTGTGCTGTTCACAACATCAAGCAATCGCTGAAACCGTGAAATCACGCTACGTCTGGCGATTCACCACGGCCAAATTATTCGGACAACCGCCAGAAGTAGCTAACAAGGCGGAATCACTTCCTAAATGAACTCTCATAGCTGAGAGCTGTTAAGATAGCACCGCTGCTTTGTTTCGTAATGCGACATCTGCGGAGTGTTCAGATAACAGGCGTACAGGTATTATTAGAGTGGTCTCCATCTCTCACCAGACGCACAAGAGGAGCAGGAAGACACACTTATTCCCGCCTGATATTCAATAGATATGAACAACACAATATAATCCTGATGGTTGCACTGTGGGACACTACTACTCGCAAGTTCCAGAGTATCGGTCATAGCATAACAGGTGTACAGCTATTATTCAAACTGAGTATCGGACTGAGAATCGCCGATTTCGGGTGACAGTGTTGGACTGCAGCAACTCATCAGTATCGAGGCGCTACAGAAAGCGGTTGCAGTTGTGCAAGGAGAGCGTGAGTACGCACAGGGCCAGCCGAAGCGGACTGGGATACGGTGGCGGGACTGGTCTCGGTTGCCGCTGATATCCTTTGCATGGTTTCACTGCATTTCGTATGCTGCGTTCAGATTCAGTCAGATTGAACACGACACTGAGCAGTAAACGTGCCAGCCTTCAATATCTGCAGCAGTCGAAGCTAGTACACTACTATGAGACCGTCCTCCTCCGTTTTCAGTGACTATACAACGTCACCAGAAAGAACTGAGTCCAAGAAAGTAGTCTGCGAGGCTGGGAGGCCGTGTCGCAGTACAGTCACCGAGACGCCACTGAGAATGCACCGGGCAGAACACCTTGAGGTCAGAGTTCAATGTGGTTGAATAATTTTATAAACACTTAGCCAAACATACGTGTATGACAGGACAAGACACAATCGAGTCCGCCGGGAGAGTGCTGGATATTATTGAAGCACTGAAAACGGAGCAGTCACTCGGCGTCACCGAACTGGCAGAGCGGGTGGGGATGCCAAAGAGTACAGTCCACGTTCATCTCTCAACTCTCAAGAGTCGAGGCTACGTCGTACAGGACCAGAACAAGGCCTATCGGCTGAGCTTACGGTTTCTGGACATCGGGATGAAAGTCCGCGAGCGACAGGAAATGTATCAGGAAGTCGCTCCGAAACTGAACGAAATAGCCAACGAAACTGATGAAAAAGCGTGGTGGATAGTCGAAGAGAACGGCAAGGCAGTCTTCCTGGCCAAAGCACTCGGCAGTCGGGCGATCCAGACAAACTCACAGATCGGCCAGTACACCGAACTGTACAGGCTGGCTGGTGGAATGGCGATCCTCTCAGTGTTGCCGAAACACCGGCGAGAATCAATCCTCGAAAGCTACGACTACCCCCTTCCGGACGGTCGAAATCGGCAAGAACTCGAAGCGGAGCTCGACGAGATTCAGGACCGTGGGGTCGCCTACGGCATTGACCAGTTCCTCGAAGGCGTAGCCGGTGTCGGGGCACCGCTGGTGGACAACGCTGGCAACGCGTACGGTGCAATCAGTGTCTCGGGCCCAGCGAACCGGTTGGACTCGGAACGCATCGAGAACGAACTGACCGACCTCATCCGTGGGATCTCCGGCGAACTACAGGTGAATCTCTCATACCAATAGTTCTACTAACTCGAACACCGCTGATTTGGGCGATCTATCCGCAAGACCGTTTGTTCCCCCATCCAATAGGGCGCTGACACGACAACTCCATATTCAATAGAATAGAACGTTCCATGTGGTGTGTTTACATCAAACTAGTCGCTACTGCTCGGTGCATGGCACTCGAATGATGGTCGAGGCCTTGCGTTGAGCGAGGTCCTACGCCATATGATCCAATGACCGGAGATTGGATCGATATCTGCCGATTGTCGCCGCAATCAGTCAGTGACACCGACGCCGAGGTGTCTGTCGAGTACTTCCTCGTCATCCTGGATCTTCGCCGCAGTTCCCTCGTGGACTATCTTGCCCTTTTCGAGGATGTACGTATACTCCGAGACCTCCAGTGCAACCGGGATGTTCTGCTCAACGACGAGTACTGTGATGCCTTGCTCGTTCAGCTCACGGATGAGGTCCTCTATCTGCCGGACGACATATGGTGCGAGTCCTTCGGTCGGTTCATCAAGCAACAACAGATCCGGGTCGGCAGTCAGGGCACGACCGACTGCGAGCATCTGCTGTTCGCCACCCGAAAGGACCGACCCGTCTCTGTGTTCGCGCTCTGCAAGGTTCTCGAACATATCCAGTACGTCGTCAACTGACGGCCCGTCAGGTGACTCGGAACCGATCTCACCCATTCTGATGTTCTCTCGGACGGTCAGTTCGGGGAAGATCCGCCGCTCTTCGGGAACGAACCCGATACCGCGCCGGATCGTCGTCTCGGAAGTGAGTGTCGTGATGTCCTCGCCGTTGAACGTTATTGACCCTCCGTTCGGGGTGATGTTGCCGACAATCGACCGGAGCGTCGTTGTCTTGCCGACCCCGTTTCGCCCGACCAGCGACACAACGCTTCCGCGTTCGACATCCATTGAGACGCCCTGTAGTACCTCAGTCATCCCGTACCCGGCCCGGACATCTTCAAGAGAGAGCAGTGGGTCGGTCATTCTCGAACACCACCGAGGTACGCATCGCGGACATCCTCGTTGTTTGCGATCTCTTCGGGTGTCCCGCTTGCGAGTTCTTCACCGCGAGTAAGGACGGTAATCCGGTCCGAGACACGCATCACAAGGTCGATATCGTGTTCGATGAGCATCAGCGACCGGTCTGAGAGGACGTCATCGATAAGCTTCATTGTGGCCTGTGTTTCCTCGCTACTCATTCCGGCAGTTGGTTCGTCAAGCATGATGAGATCAGGGTCTGTCGCCAGTACGAGACCTAGTTCAAGTCGGCGCTGGTCGCCGTATGCCAGTGCCTCTGCGTGCTCGTCAGCCCGGTCTCGAAGGCCGATCTGCTCCAGTACCGTCCCAGTTTGCTCCGTGATCTCGTCGAAGCCGTTCTTGTCACGGAACAGTGCCTCGCCGGGGTTGATCTCGTCACTGTGGACGGACTGGGCTGCCAGACGCACGTTTTCTCGAACGGTGAGGCCGCCGAAAACATTCGTAATCTGGAACGACCGCCCCAGTCCGCGGCCGACCCGTTCGTGTGGCGCGACGTTAGTAATATCTTCACCCTTGAACCGAACGACGCCTTCTGACGGCGATAGTGCGCCAGTGATGAGATTAAACGTCGTTGTCTTCCCGGCCCCGTTTGGCCCGATAACGCTCCTGAACTCACCATCCGCAACCGACAGTGACACGTCGTCAACAGCGGTGAGCTTGCCGAACCGCTTCGTCAGTCCATCCGTTTCGAGTACAGTCTCAGTCATCGCTTCTCACTTCCGGCTCATCCATATCTACGGACCCATCCGCGTTGTTGGCCGTCTTCAGTCGCTGTGCGACGAGAGACGGAATCGATACGATACCGCGTGGGACGAACAGCACGAACAGGATGAACATCGTCCCGATAATAAGCCGCCACTGGTCGGTGTACGACGAGAGGAATTCTTCGGCGCCGAAGAAAACGCCAGAGCCGATCATGGGACCGTACAGTGTACCCATCCCACCGAACAGCGCAATGACGATGACCTCCCCTGAGTGAATCCAGTTGAGTGTCTGGTCTGGTGAAATGATGACAGTCGATGGACTGACGGCGAGGAGGCCGCCGGCCAGTCCAGCCATGCCGCCGCTGATGACAAACGCTCGGCGTTTGTATCTGTTGACGTCGTACCCGATGAACTCCGCCCGTTCTTCGCTTTCCCGGATCGACTGCAAGACGCTGCCGAAGGGCGCGTTCATCATGCGCCGAGCGAACAGGAACGAGAGTACCGCAATGAGCAGGGCCAGATAGAAGAACACGAACTGTTGGCCGATTTCGTACCCGAGGAGCCCGAACTCGATATTCGAGAGTGACGCCCCGAGGCTACCGAGTCCGATGAACGCCTCAAAGCCGAGCAAGCCGTCGCTCCCGCCGGTGAAGTCGAACTTGAACACAGCGCTGTAGAGCAACTCCGCAAACGCCAGCGTAATCATCGCGAAGTACACACCGGACACCCGGATAGAGAGGCTGCCGACGATCCAGGCCAGGATAGCACAGAGGAGAATCGCCCCGAGTAACACGACAAAAACCGACTGCGAGTAGTGCAGCATGACGAGCGCAGCGGTGTACGCGCCGACGCCGTAGAACATCGTGTGGCCGAGCGGGACCAGTCCGGCGTACCCCATCACGATATCCAGACTCAGTGCGAAGATGGCCCAGATGAGGATCTCGTTGAGGACGACAAGGTAGTACTGATTGCCCATGAGCAGAATCGCGACTGGGGCGAGTGCAAGCGCGACAACAGCGACACCGCCGAGCCGTACCCGTGTGTTGTCTGCCAGTATCCCGCCGTACCCGCCGACGAGAATCTCGCCTTCGCCTTCCGACTCTTCACCTCGCGTTCCGAACAGTCCTTGCGGTTTCACGAGCAACACTGCAATCATAAGCAGGTACACAGTCAGTCCTTCGAGATTGGGGACGCTCAGCGTCGTATCACCGAACGTGGCCAGGACAGTTCCGTTGTAGGCCCGCATCAGCGTCTGGACGATACCGACGAGCAACCCGCCGAAGACGGCCCCTCTGAAGCTACCGAGGCCTCCGAGGACGACGACAACGAATGCCGGAATAATGACGCTGTTCCCCATCCCGGTGTTCACGTTCTGATAGCCGCCAAGGACAATCCCGGCGACGGCGGCGAGGGCTGCACCGACGCCAAAGACAAGCGTGTAGTACTGGTCGATGTCAATGCCGACGTTCCGAACCATTTCGCGGTCCTGCGACCCGGCACGGATGATCATCCCGTACTTTGTCCGGTTCAGCAGGTACCACGTCACTACCGCGAGCAACGCTGCGAAAACGATCATGAAATAATTATACACAGACACCTGGACACCCAGTATGGATATTGGCTGGCTCAGATACTCCGGGACAGCTAGCTGCCGTTGCTGTGTCCCCCAGATAAGACGGATCGCGTCATTGATGACGAGTACAAGTCCGAACGTCAGGAGAATATGATACAGCGGGTCGCGGCCATACAGCGGCCGGACAGTCGTTCGCTCAATAGCGGCACCGATGAGACCGACGACGACCGGGGCAACCACTATCGCGACCCAGAATCCAGTCCCAGCTCCGAACGGCGCAATGATGGTCAGCGCGAAATACGCACCGAGTGCGAACAGTTCGCCATGGGAGAAGTTGATCACGTCCATGACGCCGAAGATGACTGACAGTCCGGCGGCTAGCAGGACATACACCATCCCCAGGGTGAGGCCATTCAGCAGTTGTTCGATGAAGTCGGCAGCAACCATTGTGCTACCTACATCTCACAGCCGAGGTCACTGGCTGGTGGCAGCGTCTCCGAACCCGGGACCTGCTCGAGGAGTTCGACGTCCGCTGAACCACCATCGCCTTCGACGATTTCAGCCATCCACGTCGGATTCGTGGCCTGATGGTCGCTCTCCCGAAGCGTAATGTCCCCCAGTACTGTCGTGAACGTGCCACCTTCCAGAGCGTCTCGGACATCCCCCGGTTCGGTGCTCCCAGCCTCGTGCATTCCCTTGGCCATCAGCCGCATCGAGTCGTAGCCGACGCGGGCGAAGTTGCCGGGCTGCCTGTCGTTCTCGCTGGAGTAGGCCTCAACGAACGCCTGATTGTCTCCCGTTTCGAGCGAGGGGTCGTACCGAGCGCCGCCGAATGTGCCGACGCTGTTTGCCCCAGTCCCGGCACGGACACTCTGGAACGTCTGGGTCGGCCCGACAACAGCGATCTGGTCGGTGAGACCCTGGTCCGCGGCCTGATTGGTGAAGTTCACCAGATCACCACCAGTCATCCCCAGTACGACCACGTCAGCGTCGGAGTTGCTGATCTGCGTGATGAACGAGCCGTAGTTGCTTGCACCCAGCTCCGACGTTGATGTCCCGACCTCGGTATAGTCGTCGCTGGCACTTTCCATACGCCTGCTCGTGCGGTTGTACACCGAGTCGCCGTACGCGTAGTCCGCGTAGTGGAACCAGACGTTGTTCCCCAGATTGTTGACTGAATACGACGATATCGCCTCAGCAATCTGTGCAGTGTTCGTTTCAAAGCGGAACACCCATTCGTTGCAGGCAGACCCAGTGATCGGAACGGCTGCACCGCCGGGGAAGTAGATGTGCTCCGACTGAGCGGCAAAGTCATTCAGCCCGAGCGCCACGGAACTGGAAATCGCACCGAATACGAACTCCGCCCCGTCTTCCTGAACGACGCGCTGTGCCTCAGACTGTGCAGCGCCGGCCTCGGTTTCTGTATCGCCTGTCACTAGCTCGAACTCGAAGTCGTAGTCGTCGTTGTTGTTTATCTCCGTTACAGCGAGTTCGGCCCCGGTACGCTGGCCCGGTCCAAGAGAACTGAACGGGCCAGTCATTGGGTTCAGGCTCGCAACAGTCACTGCCGCCTCGCCGCCTGTTGACCCGCCTTGACAGCCGGCGAGCCCAAGCGCGCCGGCTGCCCCGGCAGCGGCAATGAACTGTCTCCGTGAACGGTCGATTCCCACACTACTGTCTGGTGAGGTACCTTCGCTCGACATAGGTTCATTATCTATTGTTAAGCAAATCGTATTAAAGCCTTGCCCCCTGTCGGCGCGTCTCACGCTGTTCGCTGCGTTCAGTCGCGCGCTATCGCGTCCTGTCGCTCACGTTCCCGGCGCCGTAGTGACTAGCTGGTGCTGTCGTCCTGTCTGTACAGCCACGCAAGCACAGTCCCGAGTACCGCGGTGACCCCAGTGAGTGTCGTAAAGCCGTGCCCACTGGCGTCCGTCCCGGTGTTTGCCTCCGTCGCTGTGTTTGTGCTCTCTGTTTCTTCGGTAGCTGTCGGGCCGCTCGCCACAGTATTCTCGTCTGTCTCAGTGCCGTCACTCGTCGGCGTGTCACCGATAGCAGCACCAGCTGTATTTGCTGGCCTCGACAGCGTTCGAGTCTCGGCTGTGGCGGACTCGATATCTGCGTCGGCGAACAACAACTGCTTGTACTCGAAATTCTCGAACATCGCCAGCTGGTCGTCGTAATGCTCGCCAGTAGTGCCGTCCGAAGCGACGTAGCCGTCGTTTCCGGGCGGGAGGATGTTCTCTGCCTCGGGGTCGTCGCTGAGCCGGACGACGTGGTTCTCAGTCCCGCGGTTCAGCAGCGCCGTGTTCCCCGCGGACGTGACGCCAATAGGCATCCCGAACAGCGCGAGGTTATCGAACTCGTGCAGGGCCGCCTCACGCCGCCAGGTCGCCGGTTCACCGTCGTATTGCTCGGCGAGTTCGCTCACGGCGGTTCGGAACGCGCTGATTAGCGCGTCCGTGATATCTCCATCGGCGTACTCGGCCTGTGTCACCAGTGCTGTCTCCGCCGGGTTGAGTACCCGCATCAGGGTGCCGCGACCGTAGTCGTAGCCAAGGAAGTACGATGCTGGCCCGTATGCGCTCCCGAACGTCTCGCTGAAAACCTCCTCCAGGATGTACGGAAACGTCGCATCCCAGATGGTGTAGCCAGCAGAGTGTCGGCCTTCGTTGTCTTCGCCGTCGGCCTGCGCGAAGTGGTCCCACGAGGCCAGTTCGTCGCGTGCTTGCTGTTCGGTATTAGAGAGGTCTGCGTCTGCAAGCGCGTCGAGCAGATGGTCTCTGTACCGAATCGAACGCAGGTCGGTGAAAGAGATGTCGTAGATAACGGTCTTCAGGAAGTCATAATCGACTGTCCCCTCCTGATCTAACCGCTGCTCAAGCAGATTGATGATCCGTTGCACGCGGTGGTCGGTCGACCATGAATAGCTCAGGTCACCGTTGTTCCACGCGGGCGCAGGTTTGTTGTTCCACTGTGCCGAGTACCCCGGATTGGGATTGATCGCGTAGGGGACATCACCGTCAGCCGCACGGAGGTAGTCCGCCGACGTGAGTTCGTATTGTGTTCCATCGGCTGGCAACCGAGTGTCCCAGTCGACTGCTTCGCTATCCGGGTACCGACCCAGATGGACATACGCGATGTCACCATCCTTGTCAGCCCACATGAAGTTCAGCGCATAGTCACAGCGCTGTGCTGACTCCCGGAACTCCTCGGCGTCCGTCGCGAACTGACACTCATAGAAGGCTCGCCAGCAGTTCATGTGCCGGCCGGCGTATGACTTCGTCTGCGCCAGTGCTTCCGCGTTGTCGGGGTCCCACTGGGTCACAACACCGTGGCGTGTGAACCGCTCTGTATACGTCACGTCCTCGCCATCGGCGACAGTGATTGTCTGCTCGGCCGTTTCAACCTCGTACTCCTCACCACGGAAAGTGTACGTGTCCGGGCCGGACGAGTTGGTCGTGATCGATTCCGTAAACATCTGGATGCAGTTGTCGATCCCGGCAGTCGAGGTCATTGCCCCGTTGCGATTGTGTCCGAACATAATGAACGGATACCCCGTAACGGTGACACCGGCGACGTCGAAGTCCGGGCCATGCAGGCTTGCCTCGTACATTATCGAGGGAGTGTTGAATCCCATCTGGGGCCCACCCATCAGTAGCGCATCGCCACTGGCCGTGATATCACCCTGGACAGCGAGGGCGTTGCTGCCGTACTTGATCGGGAGGCCAAGACTGTCGAGTCCGGACGCAAGCGTTCGCATCCGCTCTATCTCTCCGTCGTGCATCCCTTCGGCATCAGATGGCGGCGTGTAGTCCCCGCCAGTCACCAGGTTGCTCGGTGTCGCAGACGGACCGCTGGCCCCGCGCGTCACCCTGTCTGTCTGCTGTCCCCCGGCCACATTGGGTGTCGGCCCTGCGCCCACGTCAGTATAGGGTGGGGCATAGATATCCGATGGCTGGACCGTCGAGGTCGGACAGCCGGGGTCGTCGCCCCACTGCAGGTCCTCGAACAACTCCATCGCACGTTGTTCGCTCCCGGTTTCCTGCGTGAGTGCGTCGAGAACAGTCGCACTGAGCGTCTCAAGCTGGAAGCCGCTGAAATACGCCATACTGGCGACGAACATCCCGGCGGCGTCTGTCGTGGTAAATTCCTCAGGCTCGAACCCGTGTTCCTGAAACGCCTGATGGAACTCCAGTTCCTCGCTTTCGCGGACTTCAGTAATATACCGGTTGATACCGTCGGTAAACGCCTGCAGGACCGCTCGCTGGTCCGCTGTCAACTGTTCAGCAGCCTGCTCGTCGAGTGACGGCTCGCCGGCGGTGTTGCGCCGCGCCTCGATATCGAACTGGACCCAGTCGGTGTCCCCGTCACCTGAACCGAGGACCGCCGCGACAGTCCCGTGATAGTACCGCCGGTACAGTTCTAGCTGATAGAGCCGGTCTGCCGCGGTTGCATATCCGAACCCGTAGAACACCGGCGCGCGGCTGTCAGCGTCGCGGGCGTAGATGTGTGGGACGCCGTAGTCGTCTCGTCGTATCGTGACCGTGGCATCGTCCTCCTGCGCGTACGCCAACTCCGTCTCAACGGCTCCGATACCGGTCATGCCGGTAACCGCCGCGCCTGTCTTCAGAAGCGTTCGTCGTGAAAGGTGCTGCCACGACTGCTGGTGCTGTGCTGACATCCCGTAATTGACAGTCTGGATATTTAATAAATATTTGGGGACATGTCTGGCCACACCGACAGCATGGCTCTCCAGTTCTGGTATCAACGTCGGTCACCCCCCGTGGCGCGCTGGACAAATTCGCCCAGCGGCTGCCATTCTCCCAATGACCGTATCAAGATACCCTAACAGCGGGTAGCTGAGACGATAGCTGTCGGCAACTGCCAATCAATTGCGATGGTCGTAGACCCGCTGAATCTTGCCGACTTCGGTTCGCTCGATAGTCCCGGGGTTGACGAGGTTAAGCTGGTCCGGAGTGAACGAAAGCACGGATTGCAGGCGAGACAGAACGTCGTCACGGAGTTCGCTGTGGTCTTTGCTGGACCCTTCAGCGCGCTCAACAGTGAGTTCCATGACGTCGAGATTGTCCTCCTCGTAGAGGTCGATCCGGTAGTATGGCGCGACGCCGTTGATGTCAAGCACTGCGTGTTCGATTTCGCTTGGATAGAGGTTCACGCCGCGGACAATGAGAAGGTCGTCGGTTCGACCGGTGACGTTGTCCATCCGTACCATTGTCCGCCCACACGCACACTCGTCGTAATTTAGCGTCGTCAGGTCACCCGTTCGGTATCGTATCACCGGCTGTGCCTGCTTGGTAAGCGTCGTGAGAACGAGTTCGCCCTCTTTGCCCGCCTCGAGTGGCTCTTTCGTGCGTGGATCGATAACCTCCGGGTAGAAGTGGTCTTCCCAGATGTGGAGTCCGTCCTGTGCTTCGTGACATTCCGCAGCCACACCGGGGCCGATAATCTCTGAGAGCCCGTAGTTGTTGATCCCGGTGGCGTTCAGTGCGGTCTCGATTTCCATTCGCATCGGCTCTGTACACGTCTCAGCGCCGTAGGAGACAACCGAAATCGGAAGCGCCTGCGGGTCATATCCCATCTCCTCGGCCGTTTCGGCGAGGTACAGTGCGTATGACGGGGTACAGGCCAGCACGTCGGTGTCAAGATCAGCGGCGAGTTCGACCTGCCGCTGCGTGCCGCCGCTGCTGGTCGGAACGACGGTCGCTCCGAGTTCTTCAGCGCCCTCGTGAAAACCCATCCCACCGGTAAACAAGCCATAGCCGTAGGCGTTCTGAACTGTATCGTCGGGACCCACACCAGCGGCTGACAGCGACCGCGCCATCGTCTTGCCCCACAACTCCAGATCTGCATCGACGTAGGAGACGATCTTGGGTTTCCCGGTCGTGCCAGAGGAGGCATGAAAACGGCTGACCTCGTCGTCATCGACGGCAAAGAGTCCGTCTGGATATTCGTCTTCGAAGTCCTCCTTGGTTGTCATCGGGAGCGAACTGATGTCGGCAATCCCGTCAATATCCGTCGGAGAGACCCCTGCGGCATCGAACCGGTCTCGGTAAAATGGCACATTTTCGTACACGTAGTTCACGATTGACCGGAGCCGCTCGCTCTGCACGCTCCCAAGCTCGGCGCGGTCGAGACACTCGTTACTGTGGTACATACGCAGCCGCTTCGACTAGCACCGGGAAAAAGTTCGGGGACCACCAGCGCAGATGACGGTTGATACGGTGACCGCACAAAACAGGACGGCTGAAGGCTGGTTCGCAGTTCAGTAGCGCTTTCTGCCACTGCGAGGGTGGCCACGGAGACGGACATAATTACGGCTCGTACTCCCGACCCGAGCATATAATGGGGAGCCTGACGCAGTCTTTGCCATGTCTCAGGAGACCCCGATCCGTGTCGACCACATCGGAATCGCTGTCGAGGACATCGGCGACGCTGAACCGTTCCTGTTCGCACTCGGCTGTCGGAAGCTCATCGAAGAGTCCGTCGAGGGGCGGTTTCGCTGGGCACAGTACGATTTCGGTCGGGAGGCGTCGCGGCTAGAACTCATCGCACCGGAGGCATCGGACACATTCCTTACGTCGTATCTCGACAACCACGGTCCGGGCCTACACCACGTCACGCTCGAAGTGGCCGCTGTCGACGCAGTGAAAGCGGTACTGGAGCGCAACGGATACAGCGTCATTGAGTACCGCGAGTATCAGGACTGGACAGAGGCATTTGTGCCACCATCGAACCCGACCGGGGCGCTGTTTCAATTGTTCGAGTATCACGATAGCTATGACGCTGACCGGCCTCCTGCCGGCAAACTCTACGTCGATGGAAGTCGGCTTGATGGGTGATATCTGCAGAAGGTCGCTCAGGGAAAACGCATCGGTCGGCAAAACAGGTGGAGCGCTATCAGTCGTCTCTTTCGTCGAGCTGGACCGTTTCCTCGACGATAAGCCGGGGGCCGGCCTCCAGATCGATAAATTCGGCTGCGTCGGCCTGCACTGTTTCGGCAAGGTCTGAATCAAACGCGTCGCTGAGTGCATCCATGTCCTCGAAATACAGCTCAAGCACGCCGTCGTAGGCCGCACGCTCCGGGTCTGTTGGCACGGATGTCACGTAGCGCTGCAACCCCGGCAGATCCTTCGCTAGCTCCGAGTGGTTGCCTTGCCATCGGTCGGCGAACTCCTCGTGAGTGTAGCCATCTCTCCGGACGAGCAAATCAACGATTTTTGTCATGCGTGCGCCATGTCGTCACGGATTGGCTTTTACCTGCCGATCTGGCAGGGCCACCACTGATTCAAGCTACTCGAACAAAACACTTGTAAGCCGATTAGTCATGTGTGTACGTATGGCAATCCCGCCCGCTGTCAACAGGCCGGTCGGAACGATCGAGAGAGCAATCGAGATCATGGAGTATCTCAAGGAACACGACACGGCCACGGTGTCTGAAATGACAGCCCACCTCGACTGTGCGAAGAGTACAACACACAGATACATGAAGACACTCGCGGCCAACAGTCTCCTCGTCGAGGACGATAACGAGTATCAGCTCGGTATCCGCTTTCTGGACTACGGCGAAGTGGCACGGAACAAATACCGGCTCTACGACGAGGCGAAGCCAAGAGTCGACGAACTCGCGGAAGAGACCGAGGAAAAAATCTGGTGTGCCGTTGAAGAACACGGCCGGAGCGTCCACATCTACGGCGCTCAGGGGAAACACTCGGTGCAGACGTACGCCCGGGTTGGCCATCGGAACTATCTCCACCAGCACGCCGCGGGGAAGGCCATACTGGCACACCTTCCAGACAACCAGATCACGAAGACCATCGACAGGCATGGCTTGCCTGGCCGGACGCCACAGACGATCACCGACCGGGACGAACTCTGGGAGGAAATCGAGGCCATCCGTGACCGCGGATACGCGTTCAACTTTCAGGAGTCGGTGGAGGGACTGCACGCGGTCGGGGCCCCGATCACGGACGAGAACGACATCGCCATCGGGGCGATCAGTGTCTCTGGCCCAGCAAGCCGGCTTGAAGGCCCCATTCTTCGGGACGAACTGCCGACGCTGCTACTGGGCGTTGTCAACGAGATCGGGATAAACATGGCCCATCCTTGAGGCTACCAGCGTAGTTCCAGCGGGGCAACGAGCAGTTTTCGAGTTGTACTTCGCTGCGTGTGGCTGCGGTCGAACGATGGACCCCGTTTTGGGGACGAGATGCGCTCACTCGCTGGCCCACTCTGGATCTCTGTCTTCGAGGAACGCGTCGATACCTTCGTCCTTGTCACCGGTTGCGAACAGTTGGGCGAACAGTTCGGCTTCGTACTCAATGCCGGCTTCGAGGTCCATTCGGGAACTGGCACGAACGGCTTTCTTCGCTAATTCGAGCGCCGCAGGGCTTTTTTCTGCAATCGACGACGCGATGTCGTAGACACGCTCATCGAAGGAGTCGCCATCGTGAACTTCGTCGACGAGGCCGATATCGGCGGCCTCTGTCGCGTCGATGAGTTCGCCCGTGAGGATAAGCCGCATCGCGTGGCCCTCCCCGACCAGACGCGGCAGTCGCTGTGTCCCGCCACCGCCGGGCATGATGCCGAGGTTGATTTCCGGCTGCCCAAATTTCGCATCCGGATGCGCGATCCGGATATCAGCCGCCTGAATCAGCTCACAGCCGCCGCCGAGGGCGTGCCCGTTGATACGGGCGATGACCGGCATCGGGCAGTCGTCGACGTACTCGTAGACGCGAGGTCGCTTGCTCGCCTCCCGTTGCTCTAGCATATCCCGCTCGCGGAGTTCCGTTACGTCCGCACCCGCAACGAATGCGCCGGTGTCTGCCGCGCCAGTCAACACGACAGCACGAACGTCGCTGTCCGGGATTGCGTCGAAGACCTGCTTGAACTCCGACCGCAACTGGGTGTTGAGCGCGTTTCGAGCCTCCGGGCGGTGTAATTCGACGGTAGCGACGTTCTCCACGCGGTCCCCGACGCGCACCGAGACCGTTTCACAGTCTGCCGCAATGTCAGCGAGATCCGTCATGCGTCCCCCCACTCGCCGCTGGTGCCAACGATGTCACCGTCCTCCCAGACGTAGAACCCCTCGCCGGATTTCTTGCCGAGTTTGCCCGCACGGACCTTCCGTTTCACGATCTGTGGCGGACGGAACCGTTCACCGAGTTCGTCACGAAGGTATTCGAGGATGTCGAGTCGGACATCAAGACCGACGACGTCGCCGAGTTCGATAGGTCCCATCGGGTGATTGTAGCCGAGTTCCATCGCGGTGTCGATGTCCTGCGGTGTTGCAACGCCTTCCTGCACCATCCGCATCGCTTCGACTCCCAGCGAGACGCCAAGGCGGGAGGAGGCAAAGCCCGGTGCATCGGCCACCTCCACCGGTGTCTTGTCGATCCCGTTCACGAACTCCCGGGCACGCGCAATCGTTTCGGCACTCGTCTGTTCCGCGACGACAATCTCGACGAGTGCCATAATGTGCACCGGATTGAAAAAGTGAAGGCCAATAGCTCGCTCGGGATAATCAAGGACGCTCGCGATCTCAGTCAGTGACAGCGAAGAGGTGTTTGAAGCGATTAGCGTTGCCGAGTCGACGTGGGATTCGACCGCAGTGAGCGTCTCGTGTTTGATCGCCATCTCTTCGGGGACTGCTTCCACGACGAGGTCTGCCCCAGTCACGGCCTCTTCTAGCGAGGTCGTCCCTTTGAGGCGGTCTACCGTTGCCTCGGCCGTAGATTCGGTTACTTTCTCCCGGGCAATACCCTCTTGGAGATTTGACTCGATGGCGGCCAGGCCGTCATCGACGATATCCGCCTCGATATCGCGGAGAGAGACGTCGTGACCAGCCATTGCCGACACCTGAGCGATACCGTGGCCCATGGTACCGGCGCCTAGGATAGCTACGTGCATCATTTCTCAGCACAGTAGCGAGGGATAAAAACGTTGCTTGCGTCTCGGCGCCGGTGTGACCTGCATTTAATACGGCGGCCACGATAGGAGTCGGTGAGGATGACTGCTTCCGACTCGCAAGCCGTTGTTGTCGACGCCGTACGGACGCCACAGGTACCGAAGGATGGCGCATTGGCTGGGACACATCCCGAAGACCTCGTCTCCGCTGTGCTTACTGCACTTGTTGACCGGACCGGTGTCCCGGCCGTCGAGTGGGATGACTTCCGGCTCGGGTGTGCAAACCAGGAGGGCGAGCAGGGCCGAAACCTCGCCCGGCAGTCGATACTCGCCGGCGGGTTTCCCGAGACAGTGCCCGGGGCGACAACGACCCGCCTGTGTGGCTCTTCGCTGACGACGCTTGTCGACGCCGCTCGCGCCATCGAGGCGGGCGACGGGGCGGTGTATCCGGTGGCCGGTGTCGAACACATGAGCACCGTCCCTTTCTCCGACTGGCTGCATCCCGCTATCGAACAGCGGTACGACCCCGACAGGCTTCCGATGGGACAGACGGCCGAAACCATCGCACGGACCCACGATATCAGCCGAAAAGCTCAGGACGAGTTCGCGTTGCGTTCACACGAGCGGGCGGTCGCTGCCATGGAAAGCGGTCGGTTCGATGCAGAGACCGTGCCAGTCCACACCGACGAGGCAGCGATAGAGACCGATAAAACACCACGGGCAGACACGTCAGTCGAACAGTTGAGCGAACTCCCAACGGTGTTTCGTGACGACGAGGCGGCGACAGTCACGCCGGGGAACGCGTCACCGCTGACCGACGGTGCGGCCGGGATGCTCGTCACTTCGGCGGCGTACGCAGAAAAACACGGTTTAGATGTTCTCGGCCGAGTGAAGACGCGGTCCGTCGCTGGTGTCGACCCGCTGGTCATGGGACGGGGACCGATTCCGGCGACGCGTGCCGCACTGGACGACACTGGCCTGACAATCGACGATATCGACATCGTGGAACTCAACGAGGCGTTCGCGGCCCAGAGTCTCCACTGCAAGCGCGAGCTGGGGATTCCGACTGAGCGGCTCAACGTCAACGGTGGGGCTATCGCGTTAGGCCATCCGCTTGGCTGTTCAGGGGCACGAATCACGACGACATTGTTACACGAGATGCAACGGCAGGACGCGACCCACGGACTGGCGACGATGTGTGTCGGTTTCGGTCAGGGTGTCGCGGTTGTGTTCGAGAATCCCTGCTAGTGCCGGCTACCGGCGCTGGCTGGCGACCTGTGCTTTGAAGCCGTATCTGATGACCCCCTCCTGCGTGTAGATGCGTCGCGTCGTCAGCACGACAGGTGTGCCTATCGTGACTTCGTCCGTCGCCTGAAGCACCTGTGCAGGGACGCTCACAGTCTGCTCGCCTGATTGACTATGGAGCGCGATGATAGCACTATCGAACTGGCCGCTTTTCGACTGCTGGGCGACGAACTCCGGTGGCGCACCGCCCTGTTGGATAGTCGTTACTGCCTCGACTGTCCCTGTCCCGGGCAGTTCGACAGCCTCGAAATCGCTGGTGCGCTCGTGACAGTCCGTACAGGCCCCGGTCGGCGGGAAGTTCAACGCCTCACACGCGGAACACCGACCGGCGACAAGCCGGTGGCGTTGCGGAATCGTCCGCTGCCAGGACGGGACACTGACGTACGCTCCGCCACCTTCGGGTTCGTCGCGCGTAATCTCGCCACGCCGCCTGAGGTACTCGGCATACGACAGGTAGGCGGCACCGTCCAGCGCAGCATTGACCGGAACGGAACCAGTGGCGACGAACAGCGTCGCACTCGCGCCGCTTCCGTACGCAGCAATCAACACACGTTCAGCGCCATCCGCAAGCGCTGTCGCCGCCCCGAGAAATGCGCTTGCTGCGCCGGTGTCCCCGAGCGAACTAACTGTGTCAGCGGCGGCGATAGTCGCTGCGTCAACCCCGAGCGCACCTGTTGCCCGATACGGGAGCTTTCCGTCCGGAGACTGGACCGCTGCTGCATCGACTGTCTCCATCGGCACGTCCAGTCTGTCCGCCGCACTGCCGAGTATGGTCGTGAACGCCTCGCGGTCGTACTGCGTCACGCCCAGACCGGTCGTCCGGTCGTCCCCGCCCGTTCTGAAACGCGTTCCGGGGTAGGCCTCCGTGTGTGACGCTCGCTCAATGACGGTTCCGGGACCGTCATCGTCGACAACGAGCGCGACGCTCCCAGCACCGGCGGCGTGCTCGACCTCGCTGTCAGGGTCGCCCCGCGGACAGTCACTGATGATGACGAGGCCGATGTCCTCCCCGAACGACCCGCCGTCCATGGTTGCGTCCAGTGCTTGCGCACCGGCGTGCGTGGAGCCGGTCATCGTCTGCGTCTTTGCATCGTCGGGGACGTTGAGAATACTGCAGAGTCTCGCTGCAAGGTCCTCTTCGGCCATCGGCGGTGTCGTCGTCGCAAAGGCCAGATGCGCAACGGCCGCGCCGGACGCGTCAGCCGCAGTGAGCGCACGGCGGGCCGCTTCGACACCCATCGTGACTGCGTCTTCGTCGGCATCGGGGACCGCCTTCTCATCAACCCCCGCCGCATCGAACCGACCCCAGGCGGCTTCGAACTCTTCAGCGTCGATCCGCAGGCGAGGTGCGTACGCACCGATGGCCGCAAGCCCTGCGGCAGTCATCGTGCGGCCTCCCGTTCGAGGATGTGGACAACTGCGCTGCCGCCGCTCCCACCCACATTGTGAGTCAGCCCGTACTTCGGGGCCGCTAGCTGCCGGTCCGCAGCGCTTCCGGTGAGTTGTTTGAACGCCTCGACAAGCTGTCCGGCACCGGTTGCGCCGATAGGGTGACCCTTTGATTTCAGCCCGCCGGAGAGATTGACCGGCATTGCTCCGTCAGATTCGGTCGTTCCCGCTTCAAGTAACTGTGGGGCCTCGCCGCGGTCACAGAACCCGAGGTCCTCGTATGCAAGCAGTTCGGCGATCGTGAAGCAATCGTGGACCTCTGCGAAATCGAGGTCGTCAGGGCCGACCCCGGCACGGTCGTAGGCTGTGTCTGCGGCCATTTCCGAGGCAGAAATCGAAGTGTAGCTGTCTCGCTGGAAGAGACCGACCCGGTCGCTGGCCGCGCCGACCCCGGCGATCCGGACCGGGTCGTCGGTGTACTGCCCGACGACGTCCTCACTCGCGATGAGCGCGACCGCTGCGCCGTCAGAGGTCGGACAGCAGTGATAGAGGTTCAAGGGGTCTGCGACGACCGGTGCGCCGACGGCGTCTTCGAGGGAGCATTCGAAGCCCAGGTGGGCCTTCGGGTTCTTTGCGCCGTTCCGATGGTTCTTGACCGCCACCATCGAGAGGTGCTCCTCGCTGGCCTCGTACTCCTGTAGATACGCACTTGCCATCTGTGCGTAAACGCCAGAGAAGGTCGTCCCAGTCAGCCGTTCCCACTCTGTTTCACCGGAAACACCAAGCCAGTACTTCGTCACATCGCTGCTCATGTCTGTCATGACTTCGACGCCGCCAGCCAGCGCTACGTCGGCCATCCCGCTTTTGACTGCCTGCACTGCCTGTCGGACAGCGTAGCCCGACGCGGCGCAGGCGTTTTCAACGCGCACGCTGGGGACGCCGTGCAGCCCAGCGTGTTCGGTCGCTGCCGGTCCAGAGAGACCGAGCTGTCGACCGCCCACGCCGAGTGAGCCGACGACCGCTTCGTCTATCGCGTTCGTATCGATACCGTGGTCGACACTGTCGATGGCTTCGCTGACTGCGTGGTCGAACAGTGATCTGTAGCTCTCTTCGGGCATCGAGCCAAACGGCGTTTGCCCTGCGCCGATGAGATACGCATCCCGCATACATGGAACTCTGAGGGTACTGAAAAATAGCTTTGCATCGTTTGCTGACAGCCCTATACCAAGCACGCAACTGGCGGCGCAGTGACCAATCCCAAACCATTTTATCATTAACATTCAATTCTATCATTGAAGATGGTGTACAAGCCACTGGAGGCGTCTGACCGGACAGAGCTGCGTGCGTTGCAATCTGACCGATTGCAAAGAATTGTCACACACGCCTACGAGAACGTCCCGTTTTACCGGGAGAAACTCGATGCGGCAGGTGTCTCGCCCGAAGACATCCAGAGTATCGACGACATCACGAAACTGCCGATGACGACGAAAGAGGATTTCCGCGACGAGTACCCAGATGGACTCTTCGCCGTAGACGACGAGGAGGTCGCCCGCATCCACGCGTCGTCCGGAACGACCGGGAAGCCGAAAATCGTCTCGTACACGGATGGCGACATCGACACCTGGAGTGAAGTTGTCGCGCGTTCGCTGGCTGCGAGCGGCACTGAAGCGGGCGATACCGTCCAGAACGCCTACGGGTACGGGTTGTTCACTGGCGGACTTGGTATCCACTACGGAACTGAGGAGTTGGGGGCCTCAGTTGTTCCTATCGGAAGCGGCCAGACACAGCGACAGGTCGAGTTGATGACCGACCTAGAAAGCGATGTGTTCACATGCACCCCATCGTATGCACTCTACCTCGCCGAAACGGCCGAAGAGATGGGCCACGACCCCAGAGATCTGCCGATCTCGACGATTATCTTCGGAGCTGAGCCGTGTACCGACCCGATGCGGGAGGAAATCGAAGAGCGACTGGGCGTTGATGGCATCGATATTTACGGACTCTCGGAGATCATCGGTCCTGGGGTCTCGTGTGAATGCCACGAAGCGAAGGATGGACTCCACATCTGGGAGGACCACTTCTACCCGGAAGTCATCGACCCACACACGAAAGAACCGGTCGAGGAAGGCGAAGAAGGTGAGCTCGTTCTGACAACACTCACCAAGGAAGCGTTGCCGGTCTTCCGGTACCGAACTGGCGACCTCACGACACTGAACTACGACGAGTGTGCGTGCGGACGGACGATGGTACGGATGGACAACGTCACCGGCCGGACCGACGACCTCCTCATCGTTCGGGGCGTGAATCTCTATCCCAGCGAAATCGAACACGCTGTATTGGATATCGACGGCGTTGCTCCGCATTACCGGATCGACCTCTACAAAGAGGACAACCTCGACATCCTGGAACTCACCATCGAACGAACTGCAGAGCAGGGGCCGGGTGACAAAGCGCTGGAAGACGAAATCATCGAGCGGCTAGAAAACGTACTCGCGTTCACCCCGGACGAACTCGAACTCGTTGCGCCCGGCAGTATCGAACGAACGCAGGTCGGCAAGGTAAAACGCGTCTACGACCACCGTGACTGACTGTCAGGGCCGGTAGACTCGTCCACGAAACGTCGCGATGCGCTCGCCATCCTGTGCAGTCACCGTTACCTCGTACTCTGCGGTGCTGCCTGCGAGATGTGTTTCTTTAGCGATCGCAGACAGCGTCTCACCGGTGTCGACGGCGTCTAAATACGAGATGTTCGTCTCCAGTGCGACCGCTGCCTCGCCATGAGAGTTCGACGCCGCGGCGAACGCCGCATCTGCAAGTGAGTAGATCGCTCCGCCATGCGGTGTCCCATGAAAGTTCAGCAGGTCCTCGGTAATCGTCAGTTCAGTCTGGGCGTACCCCGAATCAAGTTCGACGACATCGATACCAAGGGTTTCGCAGTACGCATCCGATTCGATACGCTCTCTGACTTCGTCGGCGACACCGGACATACGGGTCGTGGTTCCATCACTAATAATAAATACATACCGGTCACTGCTGCTGTCAGCGGAGCGTAAAAATATAAATGGCTGCTATTAGATGAAAAAATATGGCATACAGCTACGAGCCACACCACTTCGAGGACTTCGAAGAAGGACAGGAGTTTATCAGTGTCGGCCGGACCGTTACCGAGTCCGATTTCGTCATGCACTCCGCCCTGTCTGGAGACTGGACAGAGCTGCATACGAACAAGGAATACGCGGAAGAACAGGAGTTCGGTGAGCGGATCGCACACGGTCCAATGACGTTCGTGCAGGCGACCGGCTTCGTCTACCGGACCGGGATCGTCGAGCGGACCGCATTCGCGTTCCTCGGGATGAACTACATGGACCTCCCAAACCCGGTCCACATCGGCGATACACTCCAGCTGGAGATTGTCGTTGACAACACCAAAGAAGTCGGACGCGACGACGCCGGGCTGGTCGTCCTCGACACTGAAATGGAAAACCAGGACGGGACCGTCGTCTTCGAGGGCGATATGAAGTTCCTGATCAAGAAACGCGAGTGAGTCTACTGCCGCGGCCGAAGGCGATGCATCGATAGGGCGTAGTACCGCAATTTTGAGGCTTGAAGCTCAGAGCTAGCGCTCTTGTCGCCCAGACATTAATAATCAATAATAACAACTAAGACGCCGCGCACTCCCTCTGTTACTGCAATGGAGTACACCGGCCCGACAGACCTGTATATCGGCGGAGAATGGCGAGAAGCGACCAACGGCGACAGCATTGAGACGGAGGACCCGGCAACTGAACGGACCTACGCGTCGGTACAGAAGGCCGAGGCGTCCGACATCGATGCTGCAGTAGAAGCGGCACAGGCGGCCGTCGCAGAGGGTTCCGAGTGGGCGACGATGGACCCCGGAACGCGCCGGGCGAAACTCCATGCGATGGCCGACGCCATCGAGGCGACGAAAGACGAACTGTCCATGGTTGAATCCCACGACAACGGGAAAACGCCGTTCGAGGCTGGGCTGGAAATCGACATGGTCATCGATACGTTCCGCCATTATGCCGGCTGGACGGACAAGGTCCGCGGTGACGAGATTCCTGTCGAAAATGGCCGGCTCAACTACACCACTCGTGAGCCAGTCGGTGTGACCGCACACATCGCGCCGTGGAACTATCCCTTCCAGCTCGCCGGCCGCGGCCTAGCACCGGCGCTGGCGACAGGAAACAGCGTTATCCTCAAACCGTCCGCTATGACGCCGCTATCGGCGCTGTACTACGCGAAAGCCGCGGAGGAAGCGGGCCTTCCGGACGGCGTCGTCAACGTCGTTCCCGGGAAGGGGTCCGAGGCCGGTGACGCACTCACCGGACACGAGGGCGTCGATCACGTCACCTTCACCGGGAGTACCGGTGTCGGAAAGACAGTCCAGCGCACTGCTGCCGATGCGGTCGCTGACGTAACGCTCGAACTCGGCGGCAAAGGGCCGGCAGTTGTGTTCCCCGACGCTGACCTCGATGCCGCCGCCCGCGGCATCCAGTACGGGATCTTCATGAACGCCGGGCAGATGTGCTGGGCGAACTCGCGTATTGTCGTTCACGAAGACGTCTACGACGAGATGGTCTCCCGAATGGCTGAAATCGCTGAAAACATCCCACTTGGCGGTGGCATCGACGACGATGGGCAGATGGGACCAGTCGTCAGCGCGGGCCAGCAACAGGAGATTCTCGATTATATCGAGACCGGCAAGGAAGAGGGGGCGACTGTCGCGGCCGGCGGTGGCGTTCCTGGGGACAAAGAAACCGGCCACTTCGTCGAGCCGACCGTCTTTGCTGACGTGGACAACGAGATGACGATTGCCCAGGAAGAGATCTTCGGCCCTGTGCTCACTGCAATCGAAGTGAGCGACGAGGAAGAGGCCATTGACGTGGCGAACGACTCGCCGTTCGGCCTCACTGCCTGTGTCTGGACGAACGATCTGACTCGCGCTCACACCGTCACAGACAGACTTGACTACGGGATGGTGATGGTCAACGAGACGCCCAACACGTGGCCACAGACCCCCTTTGGCGGCACGAAACAGAGCGGTCACGGTCGCGCACAGGGCGAACAGGCTATCGAGAGCTACACCGAGGTGAAAAACGTCCACATCAACCTCGGCTGAAGCTCTCTTCGACGAGTCGGCATCACACCGCCAGTCAGTGCAATCAATGGCACCATTGCCCTGATTCACGATATAAAATTGCGACGCCAGAACTAGCGAGTAATAACTGCTTACTCGAACTTCTTGAACTGCTGCAGGCACTCGTTACAGTAATGAATCGACTGACAGCGTGACGGTCCTCGTGGGTGTTTCCGTTCGGTGTCGGTCGAGCCACAGTACGGGCACTCCGCGCCTGTCTGTTCGCCGCTGGTCGTAACGCTGGGGTCCGGCTCGCTCATCCGTCGAAGCTCATCCCGAAGTCACGCAACGCTTCCTTGCCCTGTTCGGTGACCAGATCAATGGACCAGTCCGGGGACCAGACCAGCCGGACCGATGCAGTCTCGATTCCGTCGACACTCTCGGCGGCTTCTTCGACTTCATCGAGGATGATTTCGCGTGCCGGACAGCCGCTGTAGGTGAGCGTCATATCAACCGTGGCTTCGCCGTCGGACACGTCGAGCCCGTATATGAGGCCCAGATCGACGATGCTGACCGGCATCTCCGGGTCCTCGACCTGATACAGGGCCGCCCACACGTCGCGTTCGATGCCGTCGGCGTCTTCGCCCGTGGCTGGCACGTCGTCCGCCGCGTGGTCTTTGGTCTCGTAGTCAGTGTACGAACACGCGGTGGCATCAGCGTCTGCGCGTGGCCGGTCGTAGTCGCTACTCATCGTCGTCCGCCATTATCAGCGTCGCTTTGTCACGTCCCAGATTCCGGTAGCTCGAAGTCATTTGTTCGTGAAGGTCGTGCCAGTGGTCAGTGTGTTCGTTGTCCCGGCCCGTCGGCGTTGCGGGGGCAACGTCGGTCGGCACGTCGAACCCCAGTTCGGTCAGGAACGACTCGACGCGAGTCTCCCATTCGCTGCGCATCTCATCGAGAGTCATCGTCCGGATGCCCAGCCGTTCGATGTCGGCCTCCACGTCCCCGACGGGTTCGAACAGCGTGAGGGCGTACGGATAGAGGTCATCGATAGCCGCCTGCACGCGTTCGCTGGCCTCCTCGTCCAGTGCCATCCGGTCCAGCCAGCTTTCGGCGTGTTCGAGATGATAGCCTTCCTCGCCCTGGATGCGGCTCGTTCTGTTCCGGATTGTCTCGTATGACGAGTTCTCAAGCGCGGAGAGGCGGATGTCTTCAGCAACGTCGTAGAGGTACGCTCTGACGATGGCGTCGGCCCAGTCACCTTCCGCAAACGGCAGCTCGACGAACGTACTGTGCTGGAAGTCGCTGGGGTCGCTCTCGTAAATGAGCGATTCCTCGGAATAGCCCAGTTGCTGCACTGCATCGTACCACAGCCGTGCGTGGCCCAGCTCGTCCTGTGCGTTGTTCGAGATCGAGAGGTCCGATTCCAGTGTCGGCGCACGCACCTGCCAGAACGTGTAGCGTTCGGCCTGAATCAACTCGTCGTCAGCAAGCCGGAGCAGTTGTGCCTCGACTGCGCGCTGTTCTTCCTCCGAAAGGTCGGTTGGACCGCCGAGGTCGGATTCTGTTGTTGCCATTAGATTTCGCCTCGTTGTTTCTCCGCTTCTATCTGCTCAGACTCGGAGGCTTCGACCTCCTCAGCAGCCGGGTTGACGTTGTACGTCTGTGCAAACCGGTAGGACTTGTTGGTCGTCCCGCCAAACGTTACGTCATCCGCTGTGACTTCACCAATGTACTGGTGCTGGACGACCCAGAGACTGTTCGGGTCGTCGTCAGTGAACGCCGCGATCGCCGCCTGTTCTGCGTCGGCGGCGCTGGCAGCGTCGACATCACCGCAGTGCGTGTGATACCCACCGGGCTTGTCCTGCCGGAAGACGGCCCACGGTTTCTCGGCACCGTCCCCAGTCTCGTCGCGGCTCTCTGCATCGGGGTCGACCTGCGTGATTTTCTCCTGCGGGGCAACCCAGAGGGCGTGGGTTGGCTTCCGTCGTCCGTGCTGAATGACCGAGAACTGCTTTGCCATCTCTCGGTCGGGTGCGTGGACATCCCGGCAGTGAACGAAATCCGCGTCCGGACTCTGTTGTCGGAATACTTCCCAGATCATTGTTCTCAGTCCGCCGCCTGTGACTGCGGGCCGTTGTTCGTCGTCGTCTGGTCGTCCATCATGTCACGGACCCACTGTACCGCTTCCTGAGCCTGCCGGCGACCGGTGATCTGCTCGATACTGCCCTCGTATTCGTTCTGTGAGACCGTGAAGAACTCGTCCCAGTCGAGGTCATCCTCAACGACCTCGTAGCTCCCGTCACCGTTTTCGCGGATGCGTGGCTCATCGGGCATCTCCAGGCCGTATTTCTTGGCCTTCGGGATGTACGTGTTGAGGAACGCGGTTCGAAGTTCGTCGTTTGTACACGTCTTCAGTCCGACTTCCGCAGCGAAGTCGTGGTGGGTGCTCTGGTCGTCGGTCGGGCCGAAGAACTGCAGGATTCGGGGCCACCACTCTTCGAAGGCCTCCTGAGTCATACGCTGTTCCTTCCGGGAGCCGTTCATCAGTTCGCGGAGGATCGACTCACCGTGTTTGACGTGCATCCCCTCTTCGAAGCAGATCTTGTCCATCGCGTGGGCGTATGGCTCCCAGCTGGACTTTTTCAGGGTCGCCTGACGACGCATCGCAGCCCCGTCGACAAAGAACGCGATCATCGGCGTCTCGACGTAGCTCTCCATTGGGTAGTGGAAGCAGTTCAGGAACTTTCCGTCTCCGTTCGCCAGATCGTCGAGCATCTCTTCACGGGTCTTGACGCCGAGCGATTCCGCCGCTCGGTAGAGCATCTGGCCGTGGCCGATCTCATCCTGAACCTTCGCGCTGAAGGCCATCTTTCGCTCGATACTCGGTGCTTTTCTGATGAAGGGCCGTTCAAGGAACGCGCCCATAATCTCGCTGTTGGCGTGGAACTCAAGCATCCGCGTGGCTGCCTTCCGATACTCTTCGGGAAGGTCGTCTTTCGGGCTGAACTCCCGGGGTCCGGCGCGGTCTTTGACTTCGTCGACGTTCATATCTATTCTATAAATCGTGAGGAATGTTCTTACTAATTTGCCCCCATATAGGCGGGTTTTATAAGTACGTCCGCACATGTGCGAGGCAATGATAGAGGAGTGCCTGATGGTCGAGTTTCGCATCGAGGGTGACGACTGCCCACTGGCAGATGCGAGCAGTGTCACGGGGACACCCATCGAGGCGGCCCCGCCGCTCCTCCGGGAGGACAGTAACGTGTTGCTGCGGTTCAGCGCACAGGCGAGCGACGACCTCAAAGACTACCTCGACGGAGACGACCGGATCCGCTATCTCTACCAGTCAGTTACCGAGGGGCGGTATAACTATCGATGCCTGTCACTCCAGCAGTGTGTTGTGCATAAACTCATTAGCGCGGGGTTCATGGTAGAATCGCTGACGTATCGGGACGGGAACGCGGTTTTAGCTGGTGCTGTGGTTGGGCACGAGATTCTCCAGACAGTCATGGAGACGGCCGGTGAAACTGTCGGCGTGAAACTACAGCGGGTGTACGCACTGCGTGCAACAGAAGACGCGTCTATCGCACAGCAATGGGACCTGACCCCGGCACAGGAGGAGAGTCTCCGATACGCAGTCGAGATGGGCTACTTTGTCGTCCCACGACAGACGACTGCGAGCGAAGTCGCTGGCGAGCTCGGGATCAGTAAGTCTGCATTCCTCGAACGACTTCATCGCGCACAGCACTCGTTGTTCACACAGCTGTTCGGCGGCGTCGGTGACGGCCATCCGGGAGACGGTGGAGAGTAACGACGACGGCCGACCAGGCGACGACAGAGAGAGACGGGTTCGGAGTTAAAGTACCCGGGCGTGTGAGTACGACCATGCGCGTTGAAGACGGCGCTGTTCGACGAATCGTATTCGACCGTCCAGATTCGAAAAACGCGATGACGGCAGCGGTCGCTACTGAATTAGCCGATGCGCTCGAGGATCTCGACCCGGCGACGCACGACGCCGTCCTCCTCACTGGCGACGGTGATTCGTTCAGCGCTGGCGGGGATATCGAGGCGATGAGCGAGCGGGAAGAATCGACAACGGAAGCCTACGAGCGAGTCCGGACAACACTGGGCCGGGTCGCCAGCAATATCCTCTCGGCACCCGTGCCTGTCGTCGCGAAGGTCAACGGCGACGCAGTCGGTGCCGGGCTGTCGCTGGTGGCCGTCGCTGATTTCGCGTACGCCGCCAGTTCCGCGCGGTTCGGTGCATCGTTCATCAGCGTCGGCCTCGTGCCAGACATGGGCGCAACCGCCATACTTCCCCGGCTGATCGGTCTCAGGAAAACCAAAGAGCTCGCGTTCACCGGGAAGCTGATCGACGCCGAGAGCGCCGCCGAAATGGATCTGATCAACGAGGCTATCGACCCGGCCGAGCTTGATGCGCGGACAGCTGACCTGCTCGAAACGCTTCAGGCACAGCCAACGGAGAACCTCGGGCTGGCGAAGGAAGCGATCCACGACAACATCGGCCAGCCCCTGGAAACCGGGCTGCGTCGAGAAGCACGCATCCAATCACTGGCGTACGATACGCCGGCACATGCACGTGGTGTCGAGGCGTTTCTGGACGGCCGAACCCCGGATTTCGACTAGCGGTCGAAAAACTCCTGTGCGTTCTCGAACAGAATCTTCCGCTGGACATCCGTATCAAAGTCAGTGTCGCGAGCGAACGATTCGAGCCACGTTTCTGGGTCGATCATCGGATAATCGGTGCCGAACATCACCTTGTCTTTGAGGACCGTGCCGGCGTAGTGGAGTACCTGATCGTCGATATACTTCGGCACCCAGCCGGAGAGGTCCATGTACACGTTGCCCTTCTGCTGGCAGATGGCCAGCTGCTCTTTCTCCCACGGGAAGGCGGGATGGGCGATGAGGATATCGAGGTCCGGATGTGCAGCAGCCACGTCGTCGATAAGCATCGGGTTGCCGTACTTGATTTTCAGGCCGCGACCGCCGGCGCTACAGGCTCCCAGTGTCGAGTTCCCGCCGTGGAAGACAACGGGGACGCCGAGGTCTTCGATGGTACTCCACAGATGGTCGTGGCGTTCATCTGAGGGGTCAAAGCCCTGTGCGATCTGCTGGAATTTGAACCCCGAAAGGTCTAGATCCTCAACGCACCGGATCGCCTCCTGCACGCAGTCGTCTTTCAGTGGGTCGACGCTCCCGAACCCGACGAAGAAGTCGGGATACTCGTCCCGGACCTCAGCGACGTAGTCGTTCGGGACGGGTGGGTTCCCGGTGTTCGTCTCCGCGTCCCAGCCAAGCAGGACAGCACCACCGACGCCCGCCTCGTGGTACTCCGCGAGCATTTCGTCGTAGTCCCACGTCTCCAGATCAGTGCCGAACCGGTCGGCGGCGTCTTGCATCATTTCGCCGCCGGCGTCGTGGAGGAACTCACTGGTCGGTTGGTGCGCGTGCGTGTCGAGCAGTTGCCTGTCGGCGACACCCGGGAGGTCAGTTGTCACAGAGAGAGATTTTACCCAGTGTCATAAAAATCCATGCTGTTTGTGCCGTGCAGCAGACCCACCGAAGTAGACGGATAGTTGTGATACCGATAGCTGATTCACGAAGCGGCGTACTGATCGCGACAGGGAACGAGTCGCCAGACCCACGGTCATCCTGTGCATGGCCGGGCGTCTATCCCCTACCATCTTACTGCTGGGGGGTGAACGCACAGCTATGGTTCGTCGCAGTGTTCTGTTTGCGCCGGGAGACAATGCGGAGTTAATGCGGAAAGCGGCCGGTGGCGACGCTGATGTCGTCGTCTTCGACCTCGAGGATGCGGTTGCACCGGCTGATAAAGAACAGGCACGTGAATCGGTTCAGTCGGTACTCTCGGCTGTCAACTCGAACAGCCACATCTGCGTTCGTATCAATCCCGTGGGAGTTAGCGCCACAGCCGACCTCGGGGGGATACTGTCGGACACCAGTCCCGACAGTGTGATGCTCCCGAAAGCTAGTTCGGCCGAGGACATCTCGGCACTGGAACGGCTCCTCGGGGAGTACAATGCGGATCTCCCGGTGCTTGCGCTAGTGGAATCGGCCGCCAGCGTCCTCAACGCGGCGGAGATTGCAGCCGCCGACCCGACCGATGCCCTCCTCTTTGGGGCCGAGGACCTTGCAGCCGACCTCGGTGCGAGTCGCACCAGCGATGGACGGGAGGTGCTCTATGCACGCCAGCGAGTCGTCGTTGCGGCCAGCGCCGCGGGAATCGATGCAATCGATACGATCTACCCGGAATACGGCGATCTGGATGGCCTCCGTGACGCAACTGAGTTCGCTGCCCAACTCGGGTACGACGGGAAGATGGCAATCCACCCAGATCAGGTCGCAGTCATCAACGACGCGTTTACCCCAAGTGACGAGGAGATAGCATGGGCCGAACGCATCATCGCGGCCGACGAAGAAACAGATGCTGGGGTGTTCGAAGTCGACGGGGAGATGATCGACGCACCGCTTATCGCACAGGCAGAGCGTGTCCTCGAACGCGCTCGCGAGGCCGGGCAGCGGTAGCCAACGACAACACCTATCCGGGACCTGACTGTGCTGTCGTGTATGAAAGCCGTCGTCCGGCAGAACTTCGATGCCAGCGTCGACGCCTACACGGCCTACGAGCGGCGGACCAATCGCTTCACGTCGCTCGCACGCCTGCTCGCCGTCGAGATGAGCACTCATGCTGACGATGGGCTTGAGACAGTGCTCGATGCGGGCGCAGGCACAGGTGTGAGCACACGCGTATTCACCGAGACAGCAGCGGAGACTGTTGCGCTCGACATCAGCCGCGAGATGCTGAGCGAAATCGAGTCCACTGCCCGACTGCAAGCTGATTTCGACCACCTGCCGCTCTGTGACCAGTCAGTCGACGGGGTGGCGTTTACCGCTTCGCTCTTTTTGGTCCCCGAGCCAGCGGCCGCAGTGCGGGAGGCCGCCAGAGTGCTCCGGTCTGGTGGGGTGGTCGGGGCCGTCGCGCCGCTTGGCTGGTTCCGTCCTGACGGCACGGACGTGTTCGAACAGTTTGAGCGCGAGTCACGCTCCCCGACTGACACATCGGCTCTCCAAGACGCCCTCGCGGGTGAGTTCTCAACGACGACAGGAACGTGGCGGTTTTCGACGACTGCCGAAAACATCCGGCTGTTCCACGCGATTCCCGCGATGGCCGCACGGCTCTATCCAAAGCTCGACACCGAAGAACGGGTTCTGCGAGCCCGTGAACTCCTCAGCTCTCTCAATGGGACGTTCGAGCAACGATGGCGGTGGGTCATCGGTGTCCCAGAGTAGGCGACTGGGACCCGGGCTTCGTCCGTCAACCGGTCCCGGCGTCACTCGGCGGTATCGCGTCGCAGTGACAGCACGGTCCGGTCGAACTCACAGACGAGGACATCGTCCGAATCTGTGAGTTTGAACACCTCGACGTGCATCGTGACGATGCCTCGGTCACCGTCGCTAGTCTCGCGTTTGTCGGTCACGGTCGACTGCACGCGGATGGTGTCGCCGTGAAATACCGGGTTCGGATGCTCGACGCTGTCGTAGGACAGGTTCGCGACGATAGTGCCATCGGTCGTCTCCGGGATTGTCAGTCCGACAGCTAAACTCATGGTGTAGAGCCCGTTGACCAGTCGCTCGCCGAACTCCGTCTCGCCCGCGAACTCGGCGTCTAAGTGCAACGGCTGCTGGTTCATCGTCATATCACAGAACTGTTGATTGTCGCGCTCGCTGATCGTGCGGCGCTTCTCGTGTTCGATGGTCTCGCCGACCTCGAACTCTTCGTAATAAAGTCCTGTCATAGCTCAGAGGATGGTTCCGTGTTTCTTGTCTGGCAGGTCTTTCTCGACGGTCTCGTAGAACGCAAACCGGTTCGTCAGTTCCGTTCTGAGGTCGCTGGGCGGAACGATGTCGTCGACGACAACTTCGCTGGCCATTCGATGAATGTCGATATCCTCGCGATAGGCTTCGCGGAGTTCTTGCTCCTTTTGCTGTCGTTCGTCCTCGTCATCGATCTCGGAGAGCTTCCGTGCGTAGACGGCGTTGATAGCCGCCTCGGGCCCCATTATAGCGATTTCCCCGCTCGGAAGCCCGATCGTCGACTCGGGGTCGTAGGCGGGACCGGACATGGCGTAAATGCCCGCACCGTAGGCCTTCCTGACCACAACGGACTGCTTGGGCACTGTCGCCGAAGACGTGGCGTAGATCATCTTCTTGCCCTGTTCGAGGATACCTTCCTTCTCGACGCCTGACCCGGCCATGAACCCCGGCGTGTCACAGAGATACAACAGCGGGATGTTGTAGGCGTCACAGGTCCAGATGAACTGGGCGGCTTTCTCCGCTGCGTCCGGGAAGATGGCTCCCGCGCGCTGGGCTGGCTGATTGGCAATGACGCCGATTGGCCGGCCGTCTATCCGGGCAAATGACGTGATTATCTCCTTGCCGTACTCGGGCCGGAGTTCGAGTGTCGACCCAGCATCGACGACTCGCTCGATCACGTCGAACATATCATAGCCCTTGTTGGGCTTTTCTGGCACGACGGCATCGATACCCTCCGGCGAGCGCTTCGGGGCCGTCCCGCTGGTTTGTGGTGGGTCTTCGTCGGCGTTGTCGGGCAGATAGCTGATGAGTTGCGCAACGAGTTCGCGGGCGTGTTCCTCGTCGTCGGCGATGAGGTCCGCACTCCCGGAGTGCTGTGCGTGGATGTCAGGGCCACCGAGTTCTTCGAGACTGATCTCTTCGCCGGTGACCATTTCGACCATCCGGGGGCTGGCGATCGCCATTGCGCTCATATCCCGGACCATAACGGTGAAATCCGCGAAGACGGGCGTGTAGGCCGCGCCGGCGATACAGGGACCGTACAGCACACAGATCTGCGGGACCCGCCCAGAGAGCATCGAGTGATTGTAGTAGAACTTTCCGATACCTTCGCGGTTGGCGAAAAAGCCCGTCTGCTGGTCGATACGACCCCCCGAGGAGTCCATCAGATACAGCACCGGTCGCCCGGTTTTCAGCGCCCGCTGTTGCATCCGGAGGAACTTCTCGACACCCTTTGCGGCCATGCTGCCGCGTTTGACCGTGTAGTCGTTGGCCATGAAATGCAGGTCACGGCCCTCGAACTCCGCGGCCCCCGTGATGAGCCCGTCGGTCGGGAGCTGGTCGTCGGCGTCGAACTCCGCAAATTTCCCGTCTTCGAACAGGAAATCGTCACCGAACCACAGGTCGATACGGTCCCGGACGAACAGCTTGCCCTCCTCAGGCAACTGCTCTTTGTACTTTTCCGGCCCGCCTTCGAGGATCTCTTCAATCTCCTCGCGCAGGGCCTCCTCGCGTTCGGTCGGGCCGAGGTCGTCCTCAACTGGGTCCGTGGATTCATCCTGCCGAGTGCCGTCGTACGTGGCACTGCTGACCGTTTCGCCGCCGTCGACAACGAGGGTAATGTCGTCCTCGAAGTGTGTCGCCAGCGCCTCGGCAATGGCCTGTGCTTCCGATTCGGTCGCGTCGTCTGAAATTTTGACTTGCATACTTATTCCTCCAGTACAACCAGGGTGTCACCCATGTCTACGGAATCGCCCTCTGCGACCGGGACAGATGCGACAGTGCCGCCCGCAGATGCCACCACGTCGTTTTCCATTTTCATCGCCTCCAGCACGCAGACGACATCGCCCGCAGCAATATCGTCACCGGGTGCAACTTTAGTCGAAAGAATAGTGCCCTGCATCTCGGCTGTAATCGCACCCGACGTGGTCACGTCCACCGTGCCACCACCGGATGAGTTGCCGCCCGAAGTGCCACTGCCGGAGCCGCCACTGGCGTTGCCATCACGGGAGATGCGGGGCAGTCCGTCCGTAACGACGACATCGAAGCGCTTCCCATCGACTTCGACAGCGATTTGATCCGTCGACGCCGCCGAGGCGTCGCCACCGACCTCGTCAGTCCCCCATCGTGCAACAGCCGCGTCGAGGGCATCGTCGGCGAGTTCCTGGTCGAGGTATTTTGTTGTATGCGTCCCGGCGCGGAAGGTGTCGTCATCCAGCATCAACCGATGGAACGGGATGGTGGTATGGACCCCCTCGACAGTGAAATGGTCAAGAGCACGCTTTGACCGGTCCAGACAGTGCTCCCGGTCCTCGCCAGCGACGATGAGCTTCGCGATCATCGAGTCGTAGTCGCCCCCGATATCGTCGCCCTGGGAGACCGCGTGGTCGAGCCGGACACCGATACTGCTTGGCGGCGCGTACGTCGTTAGCGGCCCTGGCGTCGGCGCGAAGTCTTCCGCCGGGTTCTCCGCGTTGATCCGGTACTCGACGGCGTGCCCGTCTATCGACACGTCGTCCTGTGTAAAGTCCAGTCGCTCGCCTGCAGCGACCCGGAGCTGCCAGCGAACGATATCGATCCCGGTCACTGCTTCAGTGACGGTGTGTTCGACCTGAATTCGGGTGTTCACCTCCATGAAATAGAATTCCCCGTCTTCGACGAGGAACTCCACGGTCCCGGCGTTCGTGTACCCGGCTTCACTGACACCGCGTCTGGCGGCCGCCCCGATCTCCGTACGCAGTTCGGCGTCAAGCGCTGGACTCGGGGCTTCCTCGATGACTTTCTGCTGGCGACGTTGCAGCGAGCAATCGCGCTCGCCGAGGTGGCGGACATTGCCGTGTTCGTCCGCAAGCACCTGCACTTCGACGTGCTTTGGGGCTTCGAGATACTTTTCGACGTACACCGAGTCATTGCCGAAATACGCTTCCCCCTCGCGTTTTGCGCTTTTGAGCGCCTCCGCAACTTCGGCCTCGCTCCGAACGATCTTCATGCCACGACCGCCACCGCCGCCTTCAGCCTTGATTGCGATGGGGTAGCCGTACTCTGCACCCAGTTCCCGCACTTCCGCTGGCTCGTCGACCAGATCCGTTGTGCCGGGGACGACTGGGACACCGGCGTCCTGCATCACTGTCCGGGCTTTCGTCTTTTCGCCCAGCGTCTCCATCGCGTCGCTTGGCGGACCGACCCACGTGATGCCGTTGGTAGCTTCGACGCGGCTAGCGAACTCGGCGTTTTCGGCGAGGAAGCCGTACCCGGGGTGGATTCCGTCGGCCCCGGCCCGCTCAGCGACATCGAGGATCGCTGTCTGGTCGAGGTACGACTCGCTTGCAGGTGCCGGGCCGACGTTGTATGCGTCGTCGGCGTACTCAACGTGGCCGGCGTTGCGGTCGGCGTCGCTGTAGACGGCGACCGTTTCGATACCCAGCTCTTCACACGCAGCCATCACACGAACCGCGATTTCGCCGCGGTTTGCGACAAGGACTTTCTCGAACATTAGTAGGATCTGGGGAAGCCGAGGTGCTGGCCGATATGGTTGTACGCCATCTGCTGGGAAACTGGGGCCAACCGTGTCAGGTTGATTTCACGCCACCAGCGCTCGACGTCATACTCCTTCGCGTAGCCCCAGCCACCAAACGCCTGCATCGACTGTTTGACCGCTTCGATACCAGCACTGACGGCTGTCGCCTTCGCGACGTTTGTCTCGTATCCACACTCTTCGCCCTGGTCGTAGAGCCATGACGCCTTCTCACGCATGAGTGCCGCCGTTTCCATACGGGCGTACGCCTTGGTGATCGGGAACGAGACCGCCTGATGGCTCCCGATAGGCGCATCGAACACCTCCCGGTCGCTGGCGTACTCAATAGCAGTGTCCGCGGCTAGTTTGCCGATACCGGTCCCGGCGGCGGCAAAGCCAATACGTTCCGGGTTCAGCATATCGACCAGGGTCCACCAGCCGTCGTCTTCCTCGCCCAGCAGGTTCTCCTCGGGGACCCGAACGTCCTCGATAAAGACTTCACAGGACTTCGAGTAATTGATACCGTGTTTGGGAATCGGAGACACGTCGATGTTGGGGTCGTCCATATCGACGATGAACAGGCTTATGCCGTCAGTCCCGCGCTCAACCTCGTCACGTGGGGTCGTGCGCGTGACGAGAATCATATTGTCAGCCCGGTCGGCGAAGGTAATCCAGGCCTTGTTCCCGTTCAGCACGTACTCGTCGCCGTCTTTCTCGGCACGGGTCGCGACGTTCAGCGTGTTTGTCCCGGCTTCAGGCTCTGTGATACCGATAGAGAAGTTTCGCTTGCCGTTAGCGATGTCCGGCAGATAGGTCTGTTTCTGCGCTTCTGTCCCGTTCTCGCTGATACCGACAGCAGCCATGCCGGCGGTGAGCACCAGATACCACGTGCCCGCCATGCCACAGCCTTCGGCACAGAGCGTCTCCATGACCAGCCCCATCTCCTGGATGCCCATCCCGGCCCCTTCGTACTCCGGCGGGACCAGCAGGCCGTGGAAGCCGGCTGCAGCCAGTTCGTTCCAGAATGCCTCTCCGAACTCGCCTGCTTCTTCTTTTTCGCGCCAGTACTCCGGTCCGTACTCGGCCGCCACGTCCGCTGCGGTCGACCGAATCATCGAGCGTTCCTCTGTAGCTTCGAAATTCATTGTGGTTGTGTCTGCGTTGGCACTCGTACTGCTTGATACCCTGTGTCAGGATTCGACTTCAGCTTCTGCTTCGGCGTCGTCGTGGAGCTCGGTTCGGCGGATCTTTCCAGTCACGGTCTTGGGCAGTTCCTCGCGGAACTCGATTTCGCGCGGGTACTCGTGTGCGGAGAGCTCTTCTTTCACGTAGCTCTGGATGTCTTCTTTGAGTGGGTCGGACGGCTCCGCGTCCTCGCTCGGCACAACATAGGCCTTGACGATGTTGCCCCGCGCTTCGTGAGGTTTGGGAACGACGGCCGCCTCAGCGACCGCTTCGTGTTCGCCCAGCGAACTCTCGACCTCGAACGGCCCGATGCGGTAGCCCGAAGAGAGGATCACGTCGTCTGCCCGCCCTTCGAACCAGAAATACCCGTCCTCGTCCTTGTGTGCCAGATCGCCCGAGAGATACCATTTCCCGTCGGGACCGTCGATGAACGCCCGCTGGGTTTTCTTGGGCTTGTTCCAGAACTCGGCGAAGAAACACGGATAGTCTCCTCGTTGCGCAATCTCGCCCGTTTCGCCGGGTTCCAGAACTTCACCGCTCTGTGGGTCGACGATGTCGGCCTCGATTCCAGGGAGTGGTTTCCCCATCGACCCGGGCCGGAGTTCCATCGTCGGATAGTTGTTGATAATCATGTTCCCGGTCTCGGTCTGCCCGTACGTATCGAGAATCGTGACACCGAGTTCGTCCTCTCCCCACTCGACGACCCCGGCGCTGAGTGGTTCGCCAATAGAGAGCGCATGCCGTAAATCAAGGTCGACATCGGCAAGCACGTCTTCGTTTTCCCGGAGCATCCGGTAGGCCGTCGGGACCGAGAACAGGACGCTGATCGGGTATTCATCCAGCAGGGCGGCCCACTCGTCGGTGTCGAACTCGCCCTCGTACGTGAACAGCGACGCACCCCAGAACCAGGCACCGAGTGTGTTGATTGCACCCGTCAGCCAGCCGAGGTCGCCAGTCGACCAGTACAGGTCGCCATCCTGAAGATCCACGGCGTATTTTTGTGTTGCCGCGACACCGGCGATCCAGCGCTGCTTGTGGAGGACGCCTTTGGCCAGCCCAGTGGTTCCTGAGGTGTAGTACAGCAGTGCGTCGTCTTCCCCGCTGGTCTCGGCAATCTCGTAGGCTGTGCTCGCGCCGTCGAGCGCAGTATTGAAGACCACGTCACCAGCGGGTGCGCCGCCGCCGCGGTCAACGGTAATCACGTGTTCAACCGCGGGCGCATCGTCCAGTGCGTCTTCGACCGTGTCTCGATTGTCAGTCGTGGTGACGACGACCTTCGCGTCGCAGTCGTCCAGACGGTACGAGATGCCATCGGGCCCGAACCGCTCGTTGACGCTTCCCCAGACCGCACCGTGTTTGAGCGTTCCGACCAGCGCCACGTAGTGCTCGGGGATTCGAGGCATATACGAGAAAACCCGGTCGCCCTGCGCAACCCCGAGGTCGTCAAGGACGTTGGCAAACTGGCTTGAGCGGTCAGCAAGCTCCCAGAACGTCATTTTCGACAGCTCTCCGTCGGTCCCGACCTGATAGAGTGCGACCTGTCCCCGGTCGGTCGCGTGTCGGTCGGCAACTTCGTGCCCGATGTTCAGGTCGTTCGGTGCATCCCAGTCCGCGTCCGCGTAAATATCGTCCCAGGAGAATTCTTGCCGTGCTGTGTCGTAGTCCGGGAGGTTGTGGCTGGTCACCATACACCGCTCGGAATACCGGTTTCCGGTATAACTGTACCGGTTACTTTCCACGCAAAATATATTGTACCAATTACTATTTGGCTTCTTTCGTAGGTAGTATTTGTACTACGTATAGCGTAAACAGATGCGTTTACGACATCCTTGAATATATACACACTCGGGAGACATATTCAGCGAGACGCGCCGCTTTCATTCGTGTCTTCGAGACCGGTGTCGGATTCGTCCCACAGAGCACGCGCCACGTCGCGGACGTTGCCCGGGAAGGAGTTCTGGAACGTGACCCGTGGCGCGATGTACGTTTCCTTCCAGCGCGGGTCCCATGCCGCATTCACGTACAGACGCGAACCGGTTTCATTGTCCGTTCGGTAGTGCGGCCGTGTCGCCGCCGGTGCGTCCGGTTCGCTGAACGTCCAGTCGCGAGCCGGGTGAGATTTCAGCCAGACGTCAGCCAGAACGCGGCCGAAATCCTGTGGCGGCACGTCTTCGTCGACGATAACCACCGTGTCAAAAAGCGACGAGAAGGAAAAGAGGATATTCGCGAGTTGCCACTCGAAGCCGCCATACAACACGTCACTGGCCACGAAACAGATACCAAGCTCGGCCTCTGCTGGTAACATGACCCATTCGACTGGTGAGATACCCCAGTAGTTGTTGACCCGGTGATAGAGCGTTGCGGCGGTCGCAAGCCCCGTAAGCTGGATATCATCCGCGAGTGGGCGGCCGACCGGGGAGATGGGGATGACTGGGGTGTCAGTAGCGCGGACGCTCTCGACCGACAGTGAGAGCGGCCCGCTCACAACGACGTACTCCCAGCCTTCTCGACGGTCGGGGCGGAAGTCAGGTTGACGGTCCACAACTGTCGTCTCGATAACAACCTCCGTCGCACTCGGGACGAGTCCGCCGTTGGTCGGGACGAGCGGAACGGTGCCAGTTACCCCACAGGACTGGATTGGCGTGGTCGTTTGCTCGGTGACAGCGAGCAGGTATGCCGTCGTAATCGCCGCCGGCGGCACGCCAAGCGCTATCGTCATCGTGGTCCCGTCAGCAACAAGCGACGACAGCGCGTCCGGGACGCGCACTCTGAGCGTGTCGCCGCCCACAACCGAGCCGTGAACCGGTGCCCAGTGTGTGCCGTCAGCGGTCGAGACCGATGCGACACCAAGCGTCACTGCGGGCCACATGTCGGTTTCGCCCTGCGGGAGCTGCAGGTCCTGTACGTCGATATCTGTCCCCGAGGCTGCCTGCCCCGCATATGTCGGCTCCGGATTCTCGCCGGTTGGGCCGAGAGTGCTGATTGTCTCCAGCAGATCAACAAGCGTGGCGTCCGGCTCAAGTCCAAGGCCGAGCGACAGCCGCGACCACGGCCGGGCCTCGCGGTGCTGTGTCTGGTCCGGACCGCTGAACACACCGCTAACTAGATCTATGCCTGTGGGTCGCTGGAACCGAAGCGCCGGCCCACTTGCACGGAGCGCCTCCGCCGCAAGCACGTCAACCGGAACCTCGAATGGGCCGTCGAGTCGGACGAGGTCGTCGTCGCCGGCCAGTCCACGGACGTACTGCGTGAACGGTATCACTGTGATTTGCCCTCCCGCTCGTCGAGCCGGTCGAACCGCGCAGCGTCTAGTCCCGCTTCGACCAGCCGCTCTTGGGCTCGCTTCCGTGTTTCTGCGGTCGCCGTCGTGTCCGTCGCGTCACCGTCAGTCGTTGCGTCGATGTAGGCTTTAGCCGTCTTCGCCTTCGAAGTCCCCACATCCGCACTGCCCTTCTCGTCGGGCGTCTGGTAGATGTTGAGCGGGACTTTCGGCATCCGCTCGACGCCGAACTGGTGGAAGTCGGCGTCCGGATCAGCCTCAAGTGCGATGGCCGTCAACACTGCCCGCGGGTCAAGCGGGTCGACAGCAGCGTCGACAAATACGAAGAAGTCGATGTGGAGCATCCCCCACGTCGTGAAGATAAAGTTCGCCAGTTCGTGGAGATACCCCGGATACGGTCGGTCGGTCGCGATGACCCAGACGGTGCGGGAGGTAAAGCGCCACGGGACCGCCATCGCAACGTCAAATCCGGCGGCTCGGAGTCCAACGGTCGCGTCGGGGCCGGCTGCGACGAGTTGGAGCGTACTCGTCGAGTTCTGTCCGTATCCGACACCGCTCCCCTCGACGCAAAACGGTAGCCGCGGTTCGTGGCGGTGGGTGATCGCATCGACCTCGAACACCGGCATGGAGCGTCGCGGGCCGTTCATGTAGCCGAAGTAGTCTCCGAACGGTCCCTCATCAAGCCGGTCGTCGGGTCGAACGTGCCCTTCGAGAACTAGCTCGGCCGTCGCCGGAACGTACAGGTCATTGGTTTCGCACTGGACGAGGTCTACAGGCGCATTTTTCAGGCCGCCCGCGAAGGCCGCTTCGCTCCGCCCTGTCGGGATCCACATATCTGCAGTACTCTCGACAGTGGGTTCTGCACCGATAACGACCGCGACTGGCATCGGTTCGCCCCGCGGTTCGTAGTCGTAGTAGTAGCGGTTGGGAACCTGCTCACCGGCCAGTAACAGCAGACTGGCCTGGGAGCTGTCGTGGATCATCATTCGATGGCTCGACCAGGTCCCCCACTCTGTGTCGGGGTCCGGTGCGACGATGGTGTGGTGGTTAGAATACCGCCCCCCGTCGCCCTCGTGGATATATGGCCACGGGAACGACAGGAGGTCGACCTCGGTTCCCGTCCGCACTGTTTCCTTACAGGGGGCCCTGTGACTCGCAACGGTTCGAGGCGCTTTCGTCCTGTTGAGGCGGGCAATCACTCGGTCGTAGTACGTACAGCCTGAAAGGCCACTTGGGAAGCCCAGCGCTTGAGCGAAGTGATCCCAGGGGCGTGTCTGAGGGCCGCGGTACGGGTCGCCAACCAGTTTCGACTCCGTTTCTATCCCTGCGATGGACTCGAACACCGGGACCGGTCCGTCACGGATGTTGGCAAGTATCGTCGCTGCACTTGCTTCGAGGTCCCACGACACCGGTTGGTCGAAGGACCGAAGCCAGCCGGTCGTGTCGAGCAAATCGAGGTACTCGCGGAGCGAATTGACTGCCATCTGTCACTCCTGTTTTCCGAGCACGCGCCTGAGTGGGTCGTCATCGGGTTCGCGGCGGACCTCCGCATAGGCGTCCAGCAGGGCCGGTCGCTCTGTGGCGAGGTGGTCGAACGCGACCTCACGAAGCGCATCGGCCGTTGATTCGTACTCGCCAGTCTCGACGAGATACTGCAAGAGTACCTTCAGATCGTCGGACCGGGTGTTGAGGATATTCGACGCCGTCTCCTGTTCGGCCGCCAGATGGGCTACGAGCTCGTGATCGATACCGGTCGCATCGGTCTCATCGAGTAGTTCGACGTATCTGGTCTCGCTGACGCTCTCGTGTGGCCCGGCAACGATTGTAAGCGGTTCCGGGTCAGTGAGTTCAGCAGGGTCCTTGGCAATCCGGACGCGTGCCTCGAAGATGCGTTTCGTCTGCGCGTCCGTGATCTGTAGTGTGGTTTCTGCCTGTGCTTCCTCAGGGAGATGGTCTGTTGACGTGATGTAGTGGCTCGACATTACCTGCCCTCAGTTGGTCTGCTGATGTTCTTAGCAACCTCTTGTTCCAATGGCATATATGTACCGTCGTCGCGTCACTATCGCACCGGTTCGTACGTCACCGTCACAATCTGATCGAAGTGGCAACGGTAGATTGTGATCCCGGCATCTGTAGTTGGAGATGCTCCACACACCCACCCCACTGCTTCCGCTGTTAGGAAATAAATAGACGGCACCACCCCCATGGGAGGAGGTGATTTGCTATTTTGTGGTAATGTAGTAATGTTATTGTTTTTTGCCGATGTACTTGAGGTTATTCATTATCACTAGAAATTTTGAGGTTGTAGTTCGAATGGGCCACCGCAGGCTGTCAGGTCTAACAGCGGAAGCAGTGGGGTGGGAGTCCCTGTGTACTCCGTCTCGTACAGCAGTATCTCATACAACAGACTCTGTACTGATAATTCGTGAGGGAGGTTCTGGGATACCGACTCCCTCATCTCAAAAAATCCCTCGAGCGGGGGGTGGTGTATCCTCTGAGAGTTTAAAACCGCGACACTCGCCCTGTATAGACTGGAAAAACCAGCGTTGCTCGGTCCGTACAGACTGGAGACGCAGTGGGGCTGTGTCAGCCCACTCCCGTTTTGTCGAGCTAACAGCGGAAGTGGTGGGGTGGGTGTGTCGCTCCGTTACTGCAACCCCGCTGTCTACCTACTCATAATTATCCGGTCCCGTTGCTCAAAAAACGCACCACCTGGCCACCCTCCTAACAGCGGAAGCGGTGGGGTGGGGGTGTAGTGGGGCAGCTGCCCATTTCTCATCTAACAGCGGAAGCAGTGGGGTCGTCCACTTATATAGCCAACCGAACAGCGGAAGCAGCGGAACCAAAGGTTAAGTCATTTCATGTTACAATTATGGACAAATGAGCGACATTACTTTCTCGCCGACATCCACAATATTTGAACAACGCGAGGCACTGCTTGAAGAGTGGACACCTGAGGAGCTTGTCGGACGTGACGAGGAGCTCCAGAAGTATCACGCTGCGCTCCAGCCAGTCATCAACAACGAAACCCCGTCAAACATCTTTCTGTACGGAAAAAGCGGAGTCGGGAAGACCGCTGCCACTCGATACCTTCTCTCCGCTCTGGAACGTGATGCAGCAGATGTCGACGGACTAGACCTCAGTACGGTCGAAGTCAACTGCGATGGACTCAATTCGAGCTATCAGGCCGCGGTCGCAATCGTCAACACGCTTCGTGATCCAGCGAATCAAATCTCAAACACCGGGTATCCACAGGCTTCAGTGTATCAATTCCTCTTCGATGCACTCGACGATCTGGGCGGAACGGTGCTTATCATTCTCGACGAAGTCGATCACATTGAGGACGATTCGCTGCTGTACAAACTCCCCCGCGCCAGATCGAACGGTGACATCTCCGAAGCGAAATTGGGTGTCATCGGTATCTCAAATGACCTCGACTTCCGCAACCAGTTGTCCTCAAAAGTCCGGTCGAGTCTCTGTGAAAAGGAAGTGTCGTTCTCGGCATACAATGCCAATGAGCTACAGCTAGTTCTGAAACAGCGCGAGGCCGTCGCGTTTCAGGATGATGTCCTTGACGACGGCGTTATAGAAATGTGTGCTGCGTACGGTGCGAAAGACTCCGGAGACGCCCGTCAGGCTCTGGATCTCCTCCTTGAGGCCGGCGACCTTGCTCGAGAGTATGACGACGAGCTCGTAACTGAACACCACGTACGTGAAGCCCGGCAACGGCTTCAAACTGACCAAGTCGTCGAAGGGATCCGCAACTACTCTGACCACGGGCAACTCGTTCTCTATGCACTCACTGGGCTCGCCGAAGAAGATGACACCCCGGCACGGACACGGGATATCATGGGTGCATATCAGGAGTTAGCACGTGAGGAGGGTCTGGACCCGGTTTCAGAGCGGTCGGTCCGTGACTATCTCGGTGAACTCACACAACTCGGAATTGTGTCCTCGACGGAGTATAACCGGGGGAAAGGCGGCGGCAAGTACAAGAAGTTCGAGTTAGAGCAACCCATCAGTTCAATCAAAACGGGCCTCTCAGAACTCCTGAAAAAAAGCCCGTGACCCCACTGCTTCCGCTGTTAGCCACCCCACCGGTTCCGCTGTTAGACAGAGAGCAGAACTATACTACCCACAGTGACGTAACTCTGGACGGGTACCAGCCTACTGAAAGCCAACGAATACAGGACTTACCCGATACCGATGGCGTGCTCTGATTTCACTGGCGCTGGCCAGTACCGTGCCGACGTGTTTTATCGAACCGCGCTGTATGATGCGTATGCGCGAACTCGTCTTCGCCCTTGACTACGAGCCAGACTGTAACAGGGTCGCGGACGCCCTCGCCGAGCATCCCGATGCCCGCGTCCGCTCGCTGTCGCTGCACGCCACTGCTGACCGTCTCTGGCGGGTTGACCACGCAACTGGAACGCCAGCCGCACTCACCGCCATCGAGGACGCCTTCCTCACCAGCGACTACTACGCTGACTGTCTTGCCACCGAGGACTGCGGTGCCACACAGACCACTCGCGTCCTTGATCGAGCCGATGACATGCTCGTCCTCTACTCTGACTGGGAGCGCACCCCTGCCTGTGCCTCGGTTCCCCACATCGCTCAGGACCACCTGGGCGACGGGGTGCTGTTCGAGACGCGCCACGAGGGGCGTCACTACACGTGGCGACTCATTCACTCCGGCGACGGTAACGTGGCCGCGTTCTTCGACGAGCTCGCGGCGGCCGTCGGGGAACGTGCTCAGATGGAGATACTCCGCACTGCCGACACGACGGCGTCGATGCGAGAAGCCAACGGGACACAGAGCGCTCTATCGCCGGAACAAGAGGCCGCACTCCAGGCCGCCGTCGAGCACGGCTACTACGAGTCACCCCGGGAAGTCGACGGCGGCGAGTTAGCCGAGCACCTCGATGTCCCGCGGTCGACGCTGACCTACCGACTGCGTCGGGCCGAGGAACAGTTGGCAAAACAGTACGTCGCAGGCAGGCGACTGACCGAAGAGCCGCCGGTATCACGCTGACGCTCGGTTTGGAATATTCCAATAAAGGGCTCTGGTGAATCACTGGACGGCGTCGGCTTCGACCGTCAGAACTAGGAAGATGAAGCGGGAAACCGCCGATGATTCATGTCTAAGATCTCCCGCTTCACAAGCAACGTCGTTCAGTTAGCTAAAAATGCTGTTGGTGAGCGAGGCGAAGTCGCCGCCCCCGAAGGGGGTGGCGGCTTCGCCGAGTATGCGGTAGTGTCGCTGCACTGTCTGCGGGTTTACCTGGAAAAATCCTACCGAGAAGCACTTGATTTGCTGAGCGAGATGCCACAAATACTCGGGGAGATCGGCCTCGACGCGGCCGATCTCCCCGACCACTCCACGCTAGTCAAGTGGTTTGACAGAATCAAGACAGCGATCTGGCGAGTGCTGCTGCGCCTCTCGGCGCAGGAGCACGAGCCATCCGGTCACGCCGCTATCGACGCGACGTTTTTCGACCGGGAAAACGCTAGCAAACACTACTGCCGTCGGACGAATTACCGGGTTCAGACGCTCAAAGCGACAGCTCTCGTCGACACAGAAAGCCAAGCGATTCTGGACGTTCACTGTACGACTGAGAAAC
>NZ_JAAOHT010000029.1:0-44044 GCF_011440255.1 Haloarcula sp. JP-Z28
CGGGACCCGAGCGTGCAGGAGAACATCGCCATCCCTGTCCACGAAATCAAGCAGCCGTCGACGTCATTTATTCAGGACGAGGTCGTCGGCATCGACACCGACGCCCAAGAAGTGGCCCTCGCCGACTCCGACACCGTCGAGTACGACTACTTGCTCGTTGGGCTGGGCTCCCAGACGGCCTTCTTCGGCATCGAGGGCCTCAAAGAGCACGCTCTGACGCTCAAGAGCCTCGACGACGCGCTTGCAATCCACGACAAGGTTCAGCAAGCGGCCCGCGAAGCCTCCACGAACGACCCAGCACAGGTCGTCATCGGCGGCGCTGGCCTCTCCGGCATTCAGACCGCCGGCGAGGTCGCCGAGTTCCGCGACGAACACAACGCGCCAATCGACATCCATCTCGTGGAAGGCCTCGACCAGGTCCTGCCCAACAGCGACCCGGAACTGCAGGGTGCCCTGCGCAAGCGTCTGGAAGCCGCCGACGTGAACATCAAGTGCGGGGAGTTCATCGGCGAAGTCGACGAGGAGACGGTCTACATCGGCGACGAGGACGAACTGGATTACGACGTACTGGTCTGGACGGGCGGCATCACCGGCCGCGATTGTATGCAAGACGTCGATCTGGACAAGGACGAGCGCAACCACCGCGTCCACGCCGAAGGGAACTTCCAGACCGAGGACGAACACGTCTTCGCGATCGGCGACTCGGCTTTGATTGACCAGCCGGGCGACCAGCCCGCCCCGCCGACCGCGCAGGCCGCCTGGCAGGCCGCCGAAGTCGCCGGTGAGAACCTCGCTCGTGCGGTTCGCGGCCAGCCGCTGAAGACGTGGACCCACAAGGACAAGGGCACGGTTGTTTCGGTCGGCGAGAAAGCCGTCGCCCACGACGTGGTGAATATGCCTCTCGAGACGTTTGGCGGGATGCCCGCGAAACTGCTGAAGAAAGCGATTGCCGCCCGCTGGATCAACGACATGACTGGTGTCGGTCGAGCCGCCAAGGCCTGGCCTGACATGTAGCGAGTCCCTTTTTACGTCACCTCCTCACCTCGCGCCTCCGGCGCTGCGGGGAGCGGGTTCGTAAAAATCTACGCTAAAAACGACCTCCGAGTCGCGTTCTGCGAACGCGCTCGGAGTGAAACCGCGTTCGCTCCGCTCGCGCGGTATGCCGTGTCTGCCACCTTCCCCAGTAGCTATTGATATATGCCGCCGTCTGTAGGTCGCTACCAAGCAGACTCTAACACGCCGACAATATCCTCCCGGGTTGGCTCCAGCCCCGACGGGACGTTCATCATGAAGGCGTCTTCAAGGACGGCGTCGGCGACTTCGGGAAACTCCGCCCGGTCGGGGCCGGCTACGTCCCGGAGTTGTGTTGGCAGTCCCAGCGTCGTCACTACCTCACTGACTCGGTCAACGACCGCCGTCCCAGGGTTGTCAGCGTCGCCGACCCCGAGTGCGTCGGCCAGAAGTGACCGCCGGCCGTCGACCTGCTCGAAGAGGTACGAGAGCGCGTGCGGAGCAATGATTCCGTGAGCCGCGCCCTGCTGGACGTCGTCGGTCCGGGTTAGTCCGTGGCCGAGGGCGTGGATCAGCGAGAGCGTCGTCCCGTTGGCCCGCGAGATACCGTACTGGACGAGCATGAGTCCCTGCGTGACCGACTGGTACACCCATGGGTCGTCGTCACCGTTACCGAACGCGAGCAGGCTTTCTGTGAGAAGGTCGAGGCCGTGCGACGCTGTGGCGTCGGTTATCGGAGTTGCGTTGGCCGCGTACAGCGTCTCGATACCTTTGTCGAAGCCGTTCATCGCCGACGCCGCGAGGACCGACCGGGGCGTCGTCGCAATCAGTTCGGGGTCGTAGCAGGCGGCCGCGGGCATCAGTTCCGGGTCACTGACACCGCCGCTGGCCGGTTCGTCCACAGGACAGGTGTCTGGTGCGGCTGTGACGCCAGCGACGATAGAGAGGTCAGCGCCGGCCAGCGTCGTCGGGACGGCGATAATCGGTGGCAGTGCTGCTTCGGGGACAGCTATCGTTCCGGAATCAGCGAACGCCGTGCCGACAGCGGTTGGGTCGCGGTCGGTTGCCGCGAGAATACTGATGATTTTTGCCACGTCGAGGCTGCTCCCGCCGCCGACGGCCACGAGACAATCGGCGTCAGCCTCGCGGAAGCGTTCGAGCCCGTCGTACGCAGTGCCGAGCCGCTTGGCTGGCGTTGTCTCCGCGAAGACGCCGGCAAGTCGGTCACCGAGTCCGTCCCGAACAGGGTCCATCACGGCCGGCGTCTCACCGACGGTAGTGCCACAGACGACCAGTGCACGGTCGTAGCCCTGCTCGTCTAACTCCGTACCCAGCGACCGCACGGCGTCAGGGGCGTATCGGAGCGTCGCGGGGTCGTACTCGAACCGAAACGGGGCCTCAAGGTCGCCGGCAACCGGTGTGTCGGCCATCGGTGTGACGCATTCGGCCCCGCTCGTCTTTAGGCCTTCAGGTCGCCAGAGCCGTCAATCGCCACAACTTGCGCTTTCGATGACTGCAACGCGGACACGTGACGGTCCCTTGCAGGACGGCAGCGTATTCTCGGCTGAAGTCCCCGCGGTCGGGTAAACGCCGTTACTGCGGTTCCATACCAGCTATCCCGTCGGCCAGCGAGTCGAGGTCGTCGAGCGCCTCCTCAAGCGCACCGACGCTGTGTTTCTCCCGTCGGTCCGGGTTCGCGAGTACCCGGACCTGCTGTGTTCCCAATGAGACGAACCCGAGGTCAAGTTTCGCCGCTGTAGCGCGAAGCCCGAGCCCCGCATCCGCGCCGCCCGCCATGACCTTTCGAGCGGGACTCTCGTGGGCTTTTGTCGTGAGTTCGTAGCCTTCGATGGCATCGACGACCTCCGCGCGGCCGACGCCCCGGTCCTCGCCGAGGGCGTCGAGCGCGTCGTCGAAGCTCCGTCGCAGTCCGGAGGCAGTGTCGCGGTTGACAAAGCGGTAGTCACCGTCGGCGAGGTCGCCCAAGTCGGATACGTCGGTATCAGGACCAACGACAAGCCCCCATTCGCGCTCCCAGCCGCCAATGTCGGCCGCGTCGTGGTCATCGGCGGCCGGCCCCGCAACGACGGCGACGTCGGGCACGCCGTTGCCGAGGCGGCGGAGCCCCTCAGTAGATCCAAGCGGGAGATACCGCGGCCGGTCAATCGTGTCGAGCAGGCGCGAGAGCAGCGGGTCGTCCTCGCCCATCCCCAGAAGCGTCGGCGGCCTGACTGCCGGAGAAAACAGCGTCACGTCGACTGCCTCCCCCTCTGCCAAGTAGTCCGTCCCCGGCGGGACGTCGACGAACCCGTCGGCGTCGACGAGGCTTGTCGTCGCGCCGCTGCCCTTGTCGACGGGGTAGACCAGCAGCGACCCCGTTTCGTCCTCGACCAGACCCGCCGGCATGAGGCGTCTGCGCCCCTCGCCGTAGCGTTCCTGAACTGCCATCGTGCCAGAGACCGTTGCTGTCCGTGGCGGGTCCCGTCCGGCGGCGTCCCGGACTGCTGGCGCGACAAACGTCTGGAAGATGGTCAGCGCCGACACCGGGTACCCCGGGAGACCGACATACGCCGAATCGCCGATAGTGCCGACGAGCATCGGCTTGCCGGGCTTGACGGCGACGCCGTGGAGCCTGAGTTCGCCCCGCTCCTCGATGACGCGGTAGATGACATCGACCGCGCTGGCGCTCGTCGACCCCGACGAGAGGACGAGGTCGCACTCGTTGGCTGCCTCGTGAAGTAACCGCTCCATCTCCTCGTAGTCGTCGCCGGCGTGGGGGTACATCACAGGGTCGCCGCCGGCCTCCGCGACCGCGCCCGCCAGCGTGTAGCTGTTTACGTCGTATATCTGGCCGGCAGCGCTGTCGAGGGGATTCCCGGGTCGGACGAGTTCGTCCCCGGTTGAGAGGATGCCAACCTGGGGCCGGCCACGCACCGGAACCTCGTCGACGCCCAGCGCGGACAGGAGTCCGATTTCCCGGGGCGTGATTCGCGTTCCGGGGCCGAGCGCGCGCGCCCCGGCCGCGATGTCCGCGCCGGCGAGCATCACGTTGTCGCCGGGCGCAACGGACGTGCGTATCTCGATGCCATCGTCAGTCTCAGTCGTTCGTTCGACCATCACGACGGCGTCCGCGCCGGCCGGCATCACCGCGCCGGTCGAGATTTCGGCGAGTGAACCCGGTTCGACGGTTACGTCGGGCTCCTCGCCGGCGTGGACCTCCCCAACGACCGACAGCGTCACCGGGTCAGCCTCGTCAGCGCCGAAGGTGTCTCTGGCGTGTACAGCGTAGCCGTCCATGCTCGCGCGGTCGAACCCCGGCACGTCGATGTCGGCGTCGATCCGCTCCGCAAGGACACGGTCCCGGGCGTCCGCAAGGGGAACGCTCTCAGGTTCGGGATCAATGTCGAGGCCAGCGACGACTTCGTGGGCCTCTTCGGGTGACGCCAGGTCGCGGAACTCGCGGCGGTCGCTCACTGTGACCACTCCCAGTCCTCGACGGCCACGGTGTCACCGGCGTCGTACCCCTCAACGGACTCCGGAACGACAACCCAGCCGTCAGCGAGCGCGACGCTTGAGAGGACACCGGAGCCGCTGGCCCGCGTCGGCGTCGCGGTCGTTTGTTCGTCCGCGTCTTCATCGTGCAGTTCCACCCGCGCGTAGGTTCGGGTCCCCGGCTCGCTGGCGATCTTCCGCGTGAGTTCGGCCTTGGTCGTCGGCGGGTCGGTCGACCGGAGATGGCCGGCCTGCCGGAGCGCTGGCCGGAGGAACTGGACGGCGTTGACGATGCAAGCGACCGGATACCCCGGAAGCATGAGAATCGGCGTCCCCTCAGCCACGCCGAGCGCGACCGGGTGGCCCGGCTTCAGTGCGACCCCGTGGACCAGCACCTCGCCAATCTCGCTGACGACCTCCGGGAGCAGGTCACGCTCGCCGACAGAGGACCCGCCAGTCGTCACGACGAGGTCGTGGTCAAGGTCGTCACTGATGGCCGCCCGGAGTGCGTCCACGTCGTCGGTGACGATGTCGCGGTAGGTCGCGTCGCCGCCCCAGCGCTCGACGTACTGGGTGACGGTCTGGCCGTTCGTCTCGATTACCTGCCCCGGTTCTGGGTCATTTTGGACCAGCTCCTCGCCGGTCGGAATGACGCTGACCGTGGGTCGCTCGTACACCTCGACCACGTCGTTGCCGACCGATTTTAACAGCCCGAGGTCCGACGGTCGGAGCCTGTGGCCATCCTCGTACAGCGTCTGCCCTTGCTCCACGTCCTCGCCGACAGGGGCGACGTTCTCCCCGCCAGCGACCGCATCGAACACTGTGACGCTGTCGCCGGTTACCTCGGTCTCCTCAACCATCACGACGGCGTCGGCGCCCTCGGGGAGTTCGCTCCCCGTGTGCACGCGAGCCGCTGTTCCCGTTGTCACCGCCTCATCGACCCGGAGCGATGCCGGCGACCGCTGGCTCGCGCTAAACGTGTCCTCTGCTCTGACAGCGAAGCCGTCCATCGCCGCACGGCGGTAGTGGGGCACCGCTCGCTCGGCCGTGATTTCACCCGCGACGACGCGTTCGTCGGCGTCACGCAGCGGGACACGCTCCGTCCGCTCGTGTGGGGACACTGCGTCCAGCAGCGTCTCCCTGGCCGTCGTCACCGGCGTTCGGTCCTTGAACCCGGCTGACTTCCGGGACTCGTTGCTCATACGTGTACGAATGGCCGGCACACCAAAAAGCTCGCCAGATTCAGGAGGCTTCGGGCAAACAAGAACGTATGGCTGAGTTGGACCTTCGCTGTCGGCTCTGTGGGAACGAGCTCTCGAAAGGACTGGTCGCAACCGACAGCCGGCACTGCTGTCTCAATGCCACCCCTATCGCCGGGACCTGCCCCGAACACGGTCCGGTCGGCCCGCATCACGCTGTGGAGGACTAGCCGGGCTGCGCGTCGCGGAGGTTCAAGTACGGGAACGGGGCCACGCCTCAGTGTGCTTCCGGGGCTTCCTGCCGCCGACCCGACAGCGACGCTCGCGCTCCTCACAGCGATCGGGGCAGGGGTCGGACTGGGAACGCTCAGCGGACTCGTTCCGGGGCTACACGCCAACACGTTCGCGCTCTTGCTCGCTGCTGCGGCGAGCAGTTTGCCCGGGCCGCGGCTCTACGTCGGCGTCGCGATGCTTTCGGCCGGGGTGACACACACCTTTCTCGATGTGATTCCGGCGCTGGCACTGGGCGTGCCGGACCCGGCGATGGCGGCCAGCGCGCTGCCGAGCCACCAGCTGGTGATAGAGGGCCGCGGTCGGGAGGCGCTTCGCCTGTCTGCGCTGGGGAGCGGGCTCGCCGTGGTGTTTGCCGTCCCGCTCGCGGTTCCGCTCACTCTGGTAATGAAGCGTGTGTACCCGCTCCTCCGGCCGTGGCTGTCGGTGCTACTCGTCGGGGTCGCCGTCCTGCTCGTGGTCACGGAGCACGGCCGCCGCCAGCAGGTCGGCGCTGCGTGTTCGCTCGCCGCGAGCGGGCTGCTCGGAGTCAGTCTGCTCGATGCGCCAGTGACCGGCGCGTTGCCTGTGTCGGACGTGCTGGTCCCGCTGTTTTCGGGGCTGTTCGGCGCGCCGGTGCTCTTGGCCGCTATCGAGGGGGATGGCGTCCCGCCACAGGCCGGTGCAACGGTGACGACGCCGCGGCGAACAGTCGGCGTCTTAGCAGGCATCGGCACGCTCTGTGGGGGTGCAGTCGGCTACATCCCGGGAATCTCGAGTGCTATCGCGGCGACGCTAGCGTTGGGTCTGGTCTCCGACCAGGGACCTCGGGCGTTCATCGTCACGACGAGTGGGGTCAACACGGCGACAGCGGTGTTTGCCCTGTTCGCGCTCATCTCGCTCGGGACGCCCCGGACCGGCGTCCTCGTCGCGCTGGACCGGGCGGAAGTCCCGCTGGTGCTTCCAGCGCTGCTTGCGGCAGTCGCTATCGCTGCCGTCGCCGGCGCGATACTCGTCCCGACGCTGGGCGACCGGTACCTCCGAATTGTCGGCCGGCTGGACCCGACATACCTCTCGCTGTCGGTGATTGCAGTACTCGTCTGTCTCTCCGCGCTCTTCGCCGGCCTCGTCGGCGTGGGCGCGTTCGGGGCCGCGACTGCAGTGGGCCACCTGCCCCCGAAGTTCGGAGCCCGGCGAGCAACCCTGATGGGGGTCTTACTCGTCCCGCTGGCGTTATAGGTAGCCCCGCTGGCGGAAATGAGCGAGCAAGACTCCGACGACGATCACCATCCCAATCATCACCGCGGGATACCCGAACGCCCAGCCCAGTTCCGGCATATTGTACGGGCTGTCGGTGAAATTCATCCCGTAGACGCCGACCACGAATGTCAGTGGGATGAATATCGTCGCAACGACGGTCAGCATCTTCATCACCTCGTTTGTCGACTGGGACACCGTATTCAGGTAGATATCCCGCGCCCCCGAGACGAGGTCGCGGTAAGTCTCAGTCAGGTCGACAATCTGGACCAGGTGGTCGTACACGTCCCGGAAGTATTTCTCCGTCTGTGGCTGGATCTGTTTGGGGTCGCCACGGGCGAGCACGCCAATTGCCTCCCGTGCCGGCCAGACCTGTTTGCGGAAAGACAACAGGTCACGCCGAACGTCGTTGATCCGTTCGAGCGTCTCGATATCGGTGGAGGTAGTCACCTCCTCTTCGATCTGTTCGATATCGGTCTCGATCTCGTCCAGCAAGTCGAAGTACGCGTCGACGATGACGTCGATGACCCGGTAGGCAGTAAAATCCGGGCCGCGGTGAAGGAGTCGCTCGTCCCCACGGCCGACAGCGTCCATCACGCGCTGGATGGACGGGACGGCGCCCGTCGACAGCGTGACAACCCAGTCGGAGCCGACAAACAGGCCGAGCGGCGTCGTTTTCACCTCCTTGTCGAAGGTCGTATCGCCGGGCGTAAGCGACGCAGATTTGACGAGCACGAACGTGTAGGCGTTGAACTCCTGAACGTTCGCCCGGACGTCGTTCTTGATGTCATCGATAGCCAGCGAATGAAGGTCGAAGGCGGAACTGACGGCGTCGACCTCATCGGCTGTCACGTCGGTGACGTGAACCCACGTCGTTCCGGCAGCCGTTCGGGCGGTCGTCAGATCCTCGTACTCTATCGCCTGCCCGTCAGCGTACACCACTGCGGAAATCACGGCGTGTCCTCCGTCGGCGCGGCGTGGCCGACGGCCGCCACAGTCAGCCCGACCATCACCGCCGTTACTGACACAGACCGGCCGGGATAGGCGACGCTCGTCCCGACGGCGTAGCCGGCGATACCGACAAGCGTGAGCACCACACCGCCGACAGACAGCCGATTCATGCCTCCGTTATCACTGGCCCGAAAGAAAACAGTGTCCCCGCAATCAGTTGCCCGAGTGCGAGAGGCCGCCAAGCAGCGTATCGACGCGCGGCCCTTCGCTGTCGTCAAGCCGCTCAGGGTAGACGGCGACGGCGACGACCACGTCGCCCTCGTGTTCGAAGCTCGTGAGGTGGATCAGGACATCGACACTCTGACCCTCAATGGTCGTCGTCCCGGAGAACACAGCCACCTCACGGGACTCACCCAGCGCTTCCACTGTGCGGTTACGCTCGAACTGGACGTCGTTGATCTGGTCGTTTCGACTGGCGACTTCCTCGACAAGGCGTTCGTTGGACCAGCTCGCGGCGGGGTTCAGCGTCTGTCCCGCCACACTGGCGCTGGGCGTCGAGAAGACGATGAATCGACCGGCGTTGACCTCACCGACCGGTCCGAGATCGATGCCACGCTGGTACTGTCGGACGTGGTTCGTGACACGGATGGTTCGCTCTTGGCCGGCGACGGTGACCGTCCGCTCGATTGTTTGTTCGTCCGCCATCGACTGCTCGTAGCCGGTTTCATCGAGCGCACTGTCGCTGACTGTCGCCGGTGCGGAGTCGAACGCTACCGTCTCCCCGGTTATCAGGCCGGTACAGCCCGATGAGACGACGAGTACCCCGACAAGAAGCGTGAGTATCCCCTTTCGCATTGTTGTCCTTACACTGTGTCCAGTATATAAAGTACATGGCCGTTCAAGGTATCAGCCGGACTACAGAATTCACCGATACGCGTTTAGAGCCGGTATATCGTCCCTTCAGAGGCGATAGGTCGGCCCGTCGTCGGTGTCTTGCACCTCGACACCGAGCGCTTCGAGTTCGTCTCGGAGTTCGTCGGCGCGCTCGTAGTTACCGGCCTCCCGTTCCTGTTGACGGACGGTCAGAACGAGGTCGACAACGTCACCGGCCAGCGACACGTCGCCGCTGTCGTCGTCGCCGAAGGCCAGTCCGAGGATGCCGCCGCCGAATTCCTCGAACGTCTCGACGGCGCGGCGGAGCCCCTGGTAGTCGTACTCGTCGTGGCCGTCAACGTGCGTGTTGACCGCGGCCGTCAGGTCAAGCAGCGCGGTCATCGCTTCCCGCGTGTTGAAATCGTCGTTCAGTGCCGCCTCGAACGCCGAGCGAGCATCCTCAACAGCGTCGCGAAGCGTTTCGTCGGTCACCTTCGTGTGGGCGTCCACGTCGTCGCAGGCTTCGACCGCCCGCTCGTAGCCACGGGAGAGGCGGTCCCAGCGTTCTTTGGCCTCCGCAATGGTCTCATCGCTGTATGTTGCCCGCGAAGTGTAGGCCGTCGACAGCAGGAAGGTTCGGAGTACGTCGGGGCCGAACTCCTCCACAGCGTCGGCGACGGTGAAGTAGTTGCCAAGTGAGGATGACATCTTCTCCTCCTCGGTTTCCAGCAGGCGGACGTGGAGCCAGTAGTTCGCGAACTGCTGGCCGGTCGCGGCCTCGCTCTGGGCTACCTCATTCTCGTGGTGGGGAAAGACCAGGTCCTGCCCACCGACGTGGATGTCGATGGACTCGTCGAGGTGGGTCATCGACATCGCCGAGCACTCGATGTGCCAGCCGGGTCGCCCCTCGCCCCACGGCGAGTCCCATATCTGAGCGGTCTGGCAGGCTTCCTCGGCGGGTGCGGCCTCGGGATGTTGATGTTCGGCGATGTCTGCCGGATCGACGCCGCCAGCCTTCCAGAGCGCGAAGTCTGCGGGGTGCCGCTTCTCCCCTTCGGTGTCCGCGCCCTGTGATTCGATGTCGTCGACGGACTGGTTCGAGAGTTTCCCGTAGTCCTCGAAGCTCGTCACATCGAAGTAGACGGAGCCGTTTTGCTCGTAGGCGTGGCCCTGCTCGATGAGTCGCTCAACGAGGTCGATGATTTCCGGGACGTGCTCTGAGACGCGGGGGTACACCTCCGCGCGGCCGAGGTTGAGCGAGCGCATATCGTCGATGGCCTGCTGGACGTAGTGGCGGGCCACGTCGGCCTCGCTGTCGCCGTCCTCGCCGACGCGAGCGACGATCTTCTCGTTGACGTCGGTGAGGTTCTCGACGTGGTGGACGTCATAGCCCAGATAGTCGAGCCAGCGGGCCATCACGTCAACGTGGACCCAGCCGCGCGCGTGGCCGAGATGGGGCGGGTCGGAGGTCGTCAGCCCACAGTAGTACAGCAACACGGAGTCGGGGTCGCGCGGCTCGAAGGGCTCTTTCTCACCGGTCAACGTGTTCGTCACGCGAAGCGTCATTACCCGGGAGAACTGTGTCCGCCCGCTTTAAGCCGTCGGAAGGCGGCTCACTTTTGAACTGCAGCTTCAACTGTTCGGAGTACGTCAGGCCCCGCGCGGCGGCTCACTACCACGACGAGCGCGGCGTCGGTGACACCGGCAGCGTCGACGGAGACGTCCGCCGCTCGCAGGCGTCCTAGCACCTCGCCGAGGGCTTCTGGAGCAAGAGCACCGCTGGCGATGATGCCCGTCAGCGAGCCAGCGTCCTCGGCGAAGGCGGTGTCCGCGACTTCGAGGACAATAGCTGACTCCGCGTCGGATGATTCGACCCGCCCAAGCCCGCTCTGCATCGAGACTCTGGCGTCGCTGTCGTGTGGCGAGTCGGCAGGCAATTCCTCGGCGAACCGACGGAGCGCAGTCGCGATCGCTTCTTCCTCACCCTCGATGTCGAGCGTGCGTGCGGCGGCCGTGTAGTTGACGACGCCGGCCCGAAGTGCATCATAGAGGAACGGGCGCTCGCGGACGGCGTCTCTGGTCGCGGCTGCGAGTGACATTGGCGGCAGGCACGAACGGCGCGGGCAAAAGCGGTTCTATCAGGCGCGAGGGAACGCGGTGCGACTGGACAGTTAGCTGCAAGCCTCACATCACCCCGTGATACCCACTCTACGGACGTGTTGAACCCGCAGAATTGTGGACTGCTCCCAGCAAGTGAGAACAGTCAGGGGGGATTGTCCCTCTGGACGCTCACTCTCTACATGAGGGAAGGACAATGGCTATTGCACAACGTGAACGGCAAGTGTTCGGACAGCCCCTGAAAACGGCGGAACGAGTCATTGGTGGCCTCGTCGTGGTCGCCGGCGCGCTGGGACACGCCGCACTGCTGGCAGCCGCCGGACTGTTGTTCTACGTCCTCCTGTTCGGGCTGTGACTAAGTAGAATCAGTCGGCAACGACACACTTTCGGCACGCAACACTACACAGCTCGCCGGCTACCCGAGCAGGTCAACGAAGGCCCTAAGGACGGCTCGCACCAAACAGTGGATATGGACGAAGCACTCGTTATCGCGGCCCACGGCTCCCACCTGAACGCCGAGTCGAGTACGCCCACCTACGACCACGCGGACACGATTCGAGCGACCGGCGCGTTCGCCGAGGTCCGTGAATCCTTCTGGAAGGAGGAGCCGTCGTTCCGGGAGGCACTGCGGACCGTCGACGCCGACGAGGTGTATCTGGTTCCGTTGTTCATCTCTGAGGGCTACTTCACCGAGCAGGTCATTCCACGGGAGTTCCGGCTGGAGGACTGGGACCCCGAGCTGTGGGACTCCGACGGAACGAGCGCGACCAACGCGACGCTAGCCGCCGAGGACACGGACCAGACGGTCCACTACTGCGGCCCGGTCGGAACGCACGATTCGATGAGCGATGTCATCGTCCAGCGGGCCGAGTCCGTCACCGGTGACCCCGACGTCGGCGACGGGTTCGGACTCGCAGTCGTCGGCCACGGCACGGAGCGCAACGAGAACTCCGCGAAGGCCATCCAGTACCACGCTGACCGCATCCGCGAGCGGGACCGCTTTGATGAGGTGCAGTCGCTGTTCATGGATGAGGACCCCGAGGTCGATGATGTCGCGGATTACTTCGAGAGCGACGACATCGTCGTCGTCCCGCTGTTCATCGCCGACGGCTTCCACACGCAGGAGGACATCCCCGAGGACATGGGGTTGACCGACGACTACCGAACGGGATACGACGTACCGACAACTGTCGAGGGCCACGACATCTGGTACGCCGGCGCGGTCGGGACGGAGCCGCTAATGGCTGACGTGGTGCTCGAACGGGCCGCCGACGCAGGGGCCGATGTGAGCAGCGCCATCGAGCAGGTGCGTGAGGAGACCGGCGGGGGCACCACGGCCGCTGGGGACTAGCGGTAGCGAGCGACGATTGCTTCGGTCCCCGAGTGGACTATGATGTCCTCGGTAACTGCGTAGAGAAAACTGAAGTCGAGACGAGGTTCGTGCCAGCGGAGAGTGCCGTCGGTCCCAAACTGAAACAGCCCGTGGTGCTTCGTGTTGAGAAACACTGACGCGCCGTCCGGGGCCGGGACCGCGCCCGTTGCCCCGAGATCTATCTCGAATTCGCTTCGCCCTCGTTCCATGGCCGCCAACCGCTCATCATTGAACCGCCACAGTTCTTCGCCATCGGCGGTGGCAATCGCTATCAGGGCGTGACGCTCCGGAATGTAGACGATTTCGCCGTCACGGCTGAACCGCAACGGTCCATCCGGAATAGTGGTGCCCCTGTTCACCCAGCGGGGTGCCCCCGAGTCGCGGTTGAACGCCCGGAGGAATTCCGAGCGGGCGTAAACCGTATCACCGCGCACGTGCGGCCGGCCGTTGAGGCTCCGCTGTAGGGGCTGGTCCCACAGAACCGAGCCATCCGGGGCGTACACGTCGAGTTGGGACTCCTCGCTGGTCCCCCAGTCGACAGCGAGGCTGCCGTGTCCCGCACCGACTGTCGGCAGGTCGCTCTTGGATGGGTCAGTGGGGACCGGAAGCGACTTCGACCACCGCTCTGCGCCGCTCTCGCCGTCGAAGGCAACGATGCGTCCGCCGTCGGTCCCGACGTACACACGGCCGTCAGCGGCGGCGACACTGGCTACTGGGTGGTCGACGGTTTCCGTCCAGGCTCGTCCGTCGCCGGCCACCGCGACGACGTGGCTGGCTTCCGTTCCCACGTATAGGTGGGCTCCGTCGCTGGCCCAGTCCGTAGCTACGCCCTTGAACTCGAAGCGACCCAATCTGGTCCCATCAGCGAGTGTGTATCGAGCAACAGCGCCTACCGGGTAGTCGTCAACGAAGCGCGTCGCATCGAACGTCACTTCGAACAGCGTCCCGTCAACCAATGTGACCAGCCGGCCGCCGTCGTCGGCGGTTTCCCACTTCTTATCACCCGGGCCGGGGCGATAGCCACACCCGGCGAGCGACCCGACAACGCCGGTCAGGCCCGTAAGAACCGTTCGGCGGCTGTACTCCGTCACGTCGGTCCCTCCGTGGCCATCGCCTCCAGTCGTTCGATGCGGGCCTCGGTTGGCGGATGGGTCTGGGGGAACACGTCGTTGGCAACGAAATCAGGCGCGTCTTTGAACTGTGTCTCGTCGATGGGTGCGATATAGAGCGCGTCGAGACCACCGTCTTGCGCCCGGAGGTCGTGGTCCGGGGCCGCCGCCATCTCGTCATCGATGGTCGCCAGCGCGCTGGCGAGCGCCGCAGGGTCGCCGGTGATAGCGACGGCCCCGCGGTCTGCGGCGTACTCGCGGTACCGCGAGAGCACGCGAAACAGCGTGAAACTGGCGAGCCAGAACACGGCTGAGACAGCGAGCGTCAGTAAGGCACTGACTGTCAAGATAAAGATGCCGAGTAAGAGGCCCCGGGCGCTGTCGCTATCGGTGTGTCGGAAGCCGGTGAAAGCACCGGGGATGGCCTGAAGAAGCCCGAGGGTGCTGGCTGCGAGGCTGTAGGTTAGCGTCGGGAGCACGTAGGAAAGCGACATCACGGTGGCGTCGCGGTTCTTGATGTGAGCGAGTTCGTGGGCGATAACGGCGTCGCGCTCGTTGTCGTCGAGTGCGTCGAGCAGTCCGGTCGTGAGCACCAGCGTGGCGCTGTCGGGACTCCGGCCAACAGTGAATGCGTTCGGCGCGTCGCTGTCTGCGATGGCGACTGCCGGTGCCAGAAGGTTCACTGATTGCGCTAGCCGTGTCACGTTTTCAACCAGACCGGGTTCGTCGTCGGGGCCCACGGGGCGAGCGTCCAGCGCCCGCAGGGCGATGGTGTCACCAACGGCCAACTGCGCGGCGAACCCGACCACGACGCCGCCAGCGACCAGCCACGGCTCGATGTAGAACTCGCCGGCCAGCACCCAGTCGGTGGCTAGCTTCGCCAGCCATATTCCGGCCGTGTTCACGAGTGCAAGGCCCGCGTAGACGAACCCCACCGGGAGGAGTCCCACAAGGACGACAGCAGTCGCCATTCGGACCTGTAACCCCCGGTCAGTCGGCCAGTCCACAGCGTCCACCTCCGGACACGGACCGCTCCCACCAAGATATCATAAATCATCTACTATTCTTGTAAAATATAATTTTGCCAAATTTGGAACTATCTCCACTCCGATTGCCGGAACAGGCGACTTTTCCCGGTGCGACACCTACGGCGGCGGTATGGACGACACCCATGTCGAGGCGTTCGCCGAGGCAGCGTCGGACGGTATCGCGTTCGACGGTATCGAGGCAGCGGTCGAGGGTGGACGCTACGCCGTCGAGACGACAGCGGAAGCAGAGAGTACGAGTATCGCGGACCTCGATGGCCTGGCCGCGTCGTACCCCGAGTACATCTCGAACTGGTACTTCTGGCACGCAAAAGCGCCTCAGGCGGAGCCTCGCTGGGCGTATCTCCGGTGGCTCGAAAACGCTGAGTCGACACCGATTCCGGACCGATACGACCAGTTACGAGAGGGGCTGACGACGACGTGGGGTGAGCTCTCGATTACCGTGACACTGGACGAGGACGACGAGCGGGTGTACGACCTCCGCCACGTCGACGACACGGGGACAGACGCCGATTCGCTGGACGCGTACGACGACCCACTGGACGCCCGTACCCTCGCCAAACACGACGACCGTGACCGCTACCGCCCGCTGAAAACAGCCCCCACTCTCCAGTCAGGCTGGGTGTTTCCCGAACTCGGACCGACGGAGCTAGTCCAGGCGGTGGACTTCTTCTATCCGGCCACGATTTCGAACTGGCACCGTGAGCGCGAGGGCGAGTTGGACGTGAGCCACTGGCGCGACACCGTCGACCGCCAGACCGGGATTTACGGCGTTGTCAAGACCTGGGACCGCGGCGACGGCTACGAACACGTCAACTGGGTCGCCGAGGCTTGCTGTGACGATTCCCAGTGTCTCAAGCGCCGGGAGTGGCAGTACGACGACGAAACGGAACTTGACGTCGACGGTGGGTCGGGGAAATTCCCCTGCCGTGAACCCTGTTCCCTCGTCATCGCTGGCGCACGCAAGTGGACGAAACTCGAAGGCGAGCAGTCCCAGACCTACGAGTTCGAACTCACGCCAAGCGAGAAAGAACAGTTGGAAGCCATCATTGATGCTGTCGCCGACGGCGAGGCAGACGACATCCGCGAGGCGGACATCTACGAGGGAGCCAACCGGTACCGCGCACGGTTCCTGCGGGCGAAGCTGTTCGACGACGAGGAGAACCTCGGCGGCGTCGAGACGGAGCAGTAACCGGGTTTCAGGACGAGCGAAGAGTCACGGACAGGAGTCCCAGCACGATTGCGACCGCAAATACGGCGGCAACGGTCAACAGCACGCTTTCGGTGAGTACCAGCGTGATGAGCCCCGCAATCAGGGCTGTGAAACCGCCAGCCGCCAGTATCGGTCCAGCCGACAGGTCTTCGAGGCTGGGTTCTGAGTCCGTCGCCGGTTTCGGCTGTGGCTTTGACAGTTCCTCGTCGACGATGACCGGTTCGTTCTCCGTCCCGCCTTCCGGGATGTAAATGTCGATGTATCGAGTCTCAGCGCCGTATCCAGTCACGACCTTTAGCTTGCCACGGACTGGTCCGTCACCGTCGACGGTCACTCTGACCAATCGGTCGGTTTCGGCCCGCACGTGGTGATTTGTGGCGTCAAGCGAGGCGACAGAAGAGAGCGAATCGCTGAGGTGGAGATGGACGTGCAGCGCCTCGCCGTGATTGACTAGCTGTACATCGAAGCTCCCTGTCGCGTCGAACTCCTTTGGAACGTCCAGGCTGTGGATGTCCGTCCGGTTGAGGTGCACGGGCAGGGAGTCAGGCACGGATGTGACTCCGCGTGGCGAGGAAAAAAAGGTTCAGGCCGGTGCCTCGTCGCGCATGTCCGGCGGGAGCAGGTTCGGAATGCCGTCCTCGATGGGGAACGTCTCGCTACACTCGGTACAGGTGAGTTCGCCCGACAGAATCTCGCCGTCGTCGCGCTCCGTCACTTCGAGGTCGAGGTCGTGCTTGTCCAGAGGGCAGCAAATAATTTCCATCAGGTCCTCTTTCATACATTCGACCAAGACCGGCGGTCGCAAAAGTCTGCCGCTCTCTCAGTGGTACCGCCCCACCGCTGGGCGAAGGTAAGTGGGCACTCAAACGCCGAATCCGAGAGAAAGGGCGCTCAGAACGGCTGTTCGCGGACGATAGTTTCGCCGCGGCCGGGACCAACGCCGATGGCGTAGGCCGGTGTGTCGAGTTCTGATTCGATGTATTCGACGTAGGCCTTCGCGTTCTCGGGGAGTGCGTTGTACCCCTCTTCGGCGGCGTCCGCCCAGTCGACCTCGGGCCAGCCGTCGAACGACCGGAAGTTCGCCTCGCACTTGGCCCACTGTTCGGTGGTCGCAGGCATCGATGCCAGCTCCTCGCCGTCGAGCGTGTAGGTGTGGCCGACCTTCACTTCGTCGAGGCCGGCAAGCACGTCGAGGTGGTTGATGGCGATGCCGGTAAAGCCGGACACGCGCGTGGAGTGGCGCAACATTGGCAGGTCGAGCCAGCCGACGCGCCGCGGACGGCCGGTAACAGTGCCGTACTCGCCGCCTTCCTCGCGGATGTAGTTGGCCAGCTCCTCGTTTTCGCCCTCGCCCTGCTCGTCGTAGCCGGGCGTATCGCCGACGACACCGCCGAGTTCGGTCGGCAGCGGGCCACTGCCGACGCGGGTGAGGTACGCCTTCACGATCCCGATGACTTCGCCGTCGCCGACGACACCGGGACTGAGTCCGGTCCCGGTCGCCGCGCCGCCGGCCGTCGGGTTCGATGACGTGACGTAGGGGTAGTTCCCGTGGTCGATGTCGATGATTGTCCCCTGTGCGCCCTCCAGCATGACGTTCTGGCCCTCGTCGATGGTCGCGCTGAGGAAGGCCCCAGCGTTGACGGTCATATCTTCCGTCTCGAAGCGACGGCCGAACTCGCGGAACTCCTCGAAGATGGCGTCCACGTCGAAGGCGTCCGGATCGTCAAGCTCGTCGACATCGAGGTCGTACACGTCCTCGACGACGGCCCGCTTCTGCGGAACGACGTATTCGAGGCGCTCGCGGAGCACGTCCGGGTCGAGCAGGTCGCCGACGCGGACGCCGCGGCGACCGGCCTTGTCCTCGTAGGTCGGGCCGATACCCCGGCCCGTCGTCCCGACTTCGTCATCCGTTTCGCTTTTTAGTTCCTCCTCGATACCGTCGAGCACGCGGTGGAACGGAAGAATGACGTGTGCTCGTTCGGCGATGCGAACGTCCGGGTCGAGGCCCCGTTCCTGGAGCGTGTCTATCTCGTCGAACAGCGTTCGCGGATTGACGACGCACCCGTTGCCGAGTACGCCGACCTTGCCGCGGATGGCTCCGCTCGGAACCAGCGAGAGCTTGTACTCCTCGCCCTCGTGGACGACGGTGTGGCCGGCGTTGTCGCCGCCCTGATAGCGCGCGACGACGTCTACGTCGTCGCCGTACAGGTCGACGATGCCGCCCTTCCCTTCGTCGCCGAGCTGTGAGCCGACGATGGTTACGGTCATCGCACGCACCTTCCATCCACCGTGATAAACAGATTACGGTCCGGAACTCACGCTCGTGAGCAGTACCCATGTGAATCGTTACGACGGTTTTAAGACACCCCTGTTCAAACGTATCAACGTTGTAGCGATTATCCGAGGGAGAACCTTTAAATACCGCAAACACAAGTTAACAATTGCCATGATAGACAGGCTTGAAAAGGAAGTTGACATGCTGGAGCGCCACTTGCAGGTGCTTCGCATGGTTATCGAGAACGAGCCTATCGGTATCGTGAAGATGTCCAACGAAACCGGCTACCCGCACCACAAGGTGCGGTACTCCCTGCGCGTTCTCGAAGAGGAGAACCTCATCGAGCCCTCCAGCCAGGGTGCGATCACGACCGAACAGACTGGTGAGTTCGTCGACGACCTTGACGAGAAGGTCGACGAAATCATCGACAAGCTCGAAGGTATGAAGATCGAAGACGCAGCCGAAATCGAAGGCTAAGCTTCTTTCTCAGAGTTCCGGGACCGCCAGGTGGAACTCCTGGTTTCTCGCTTCTAACAGGCAGAGGTGAAAGCCCTCTTTGCGCGAGAGGTTCACGAAGCTCTTCCGCTTATCCCGGTTGAACAGCCCGCTAGAGGTAGCTTCTTCGGCGGTTTCGAGTGCGCCCGGCTCGAAGAAACTACTCGTGACGAGAAACGCTGACGCGAGCGACCCGGAAGCGTTGCCGACCCGCTCGGCGTTCCGGATGAGATCCGACATCTGGTCCTCGGAGGCCGGTTCGCGCGAGTTGTTGATGTTTGCAACAACCAGCGGGTTCCCCATCCGGTCGCGGACGACCACATCGAACCGTTCCTGCGAGCGGTTCTCCTGTCCATCCTCGGTGTAGGTCACCGTGACGTTGCCGTTCAATTCGGCGCGGTCGATGGCTGGGAGGCCCTCGTAGAGGTCCTTCATCGCGCCCGCGTGCCCGGTGTCCCGAATCTCGTAGAGGAGGTTCCGGATGAGCCAGTTGACAAAGCGGTACTGGATGCTGTCTTCGAGGAACTCCTCGAACGGCGTCCCGTTGACCGCAGCGCCCTCGGCCTCGAACTGCGTGTGGTACTCCAGCCTGAGGTTCGCTTCGACCTCCTCGCGGCTCGCCTCGCCGTCCCTGGCCTCTTCAAGCGTCGCCTTGCCCTTCGAGTCGTACCTGACGAAGAGGTTCGTCCCGTTTATCGCCTCGCCGGCGCTGAGCCGGGTACCACCTGCGGCGTCGTCGTTTTGCTCGTCGAGTTGTTCTTCCAGCTGGTCGATCTTGGCCCGCGCGTCGGCTAGCTCCGACTCCAGGCGGTCGCGTTCGTCACGAAGCTCTTGATTTGTTGCCTCCAGATCGGTGAGTTCGGATTCGAGCTCCGACACCGTCTCGGCTCGCTGTTCGAGTTCGGATTCGAGTTCTGCGACGCGCTCCCCCTCGCGCGGTGTTGGCTCTTCGTCGGCAGGCGACTGTCGCTGGTCCCCTGTCGACGGCTGGGACTGCGGCGTATCGACCGGCTGTGGGTCTTTCGTAGGTGTGCCACGGCTTTCCTGAGCCGGTGCTGGTCCCTGCACACTGGGTTCGGTTGACGATGTCGGGTCGTCTTGGGCTGGCTGGTCACGTCGTGGCGTCGATACCTCTTGCCCACCTGTTGGTGGCGTCTGGGTGGATGACACGCTGGAGGGTGTGCTTTCCTGCGCACCGCCGGACTTGTTCGGGTCCAGCGACGGGACCGAGCGCGTCTCCAGGTCCGTACTTGCCCCGCCAGAGCCGGCTTCGGGTGTCGGAGTTGGCGAATCAGTCCCGGGCTGTGCCTTGGACGGCTGTGGCTCGGTGCTCTGGTTCGGTTTCGAGTCGGTCGGTTCAGGGTGGCGGTCTGTCGAAGCCGTCTGGTCGGTCTGTGCCGGTGAACTGCGGGTACTGGCTTGCTGGGCTTCCCGTGTCTGTGACGGCTCGGTCCCCCGGCGTTTCGGCTCTGTTTCCCCGGTAGTCTCACGCACCCCGGTCTCCCGTTCAGTCGGTTCCGTCTGCGTCGCGGTGTCGGTGTCTGCCGTCGCCCGGTCGGTCACCCTGCTGTCTGGCCGGCTGTCCGCATTCGGCTTTTCGTCCACGTTCGGTTGCTCGTCCGATTCGGAACTGCGGCGGGACCGGCCCGGATTCGCACCGGCAGCTTTCGACCCCGGCGGGCCGCTGCTTGCAGGGCCGCGGTCCGGTATCGACTCTGCTGCGGTCCGAGTCTGCCCAGCGTCGTCGGCTCTATCGGTTCCGCTGTCCCTAGTGGCTTCCGGTGGCGTCTCGACCGACTCGTCGCTGCGAGCGTCGTCGCGTTGCGGTGCCCCGTCCGGCTCTTCCTCGCCTGTCGCCGCGGCGTCCGCCACACCAGCATCAGCCGGTTCGTCGGTAGCGGCTGTCTCGTCACCAGCGTCGAGCGGGTCGACGCCGGCAGCCGCCGGGTCCGCTGACTGCTCGTCCGTCTCGTCTTCCGGCGGTTTCGGAATCTCGATCGGCTCGATGTCGACCGGCATAACCTCGTAGATGCCGACCTCGTCGTTGGCCGTCTCGAACGCCTCATCGTCAGTGAGCAGATTGTCAGAGTTCCCGACCCACGCGACGCTCATCGAGCGGCCCTGGTGGTAGACGGTGTAGTAGTCGCCCGAGAGGACATTCTCGGAGAGTTCGATAAAGCCGGTAAAGTTGCCACTCGACAGGGTCTGGTCGACTTCTGCAAGCGCCGTATCCTCGGTGTAGTACTGTGCTTTCACCTCGTCGGCGCGCTCCTGCATCACTGCAAGCAGTGGCAAGGCCTCGTGCGGTGACCGCTTAGCTGTTCCCGACGCGTCCTCGAAATCCTCGATGGTGCCGTCGAGGACGCCGACGACGGTCCCGTTCAACATGAACAGGCGCGTCGGACCCGTGATGACCGCGCCGGAGAACTCCTGCCCGGCGAGGTCCTGTAGGCCCGCGAACCCGCCGTCGAACGGAACCGACTCCCACCCGTCGACCCGCTCGACCGTGCGTGTACTCATTACTCCCACCAAGCCGGATGGTGAACAAATAGTTTGTGCCCACGGGCGCGGTCCGATGGACATATGATGATTCGAACCGAAGTGTTGGTATGGCAGAGGAGCCGGGACTAAGCGACCAGTATCCGACTGCGAGCCCGTGGCCGCTGTTCGTTGCACTGGGATTAGCACTGTCAGAGATCGGCGTGTTCGTCGGACTCTTTCCAGTGGCTGTCTTCGGGCTGATACTGTTTGGCGGTAGTATCGCCGGCATCCTCACGGAGTCCGGGTACGTGGGGCGGCCGTGGCCGACCATGCTGGGTGTGGGCGTCATTCTCATTGTCCTCGCTGCTGCGTTTACGCTCTGGCAGGTTCCGGTCGCCGACATCGCACTCTCAAATGTCGGGACCGGGCCGCTGTTCACTCGGCTGGTGGCTGTCGCCGTGGCGGGCACAGTGATGATCGCAATGGGTGGCGTTGCCTCGATAATGGAACAGACCGCTGTCTGAGACGGGTCCCTGCCCGATACGGAAACCAACAATCTATTTACTGGCCTGTGCTAACGGGCAGACATGGCACTGTTTGGGTTCGAAAAAGACACCCTGCTCGACCTCACCGTGAACATCATTCCGCTTGGGATCCTCTTCTTCTTCATCGTTGCATTTGCCGTGTTCCCGGCGTTCGGAACGGACCCCGTTTTCTCCGGGCTGCAGTTCGCGTTGATTATCTCGATGTTCCTGTTGCTCGCTGTCCTGACGTACTACGCGGGGAAGGCTGTCGAGAACGCCGAGAAAGAGAACGACGAACTGGGCCACGAAGGCTGAGCGGCCAGTTGCAGACAGACCGTTTCGAAGACGCCCGCGCTTGGTACCGGGCGACAGTGTGAGTGGTCCCTTATTTTTGAAGCTGTAATGCTGGATGGGAGCCGTATTTTATGGTCGTTGCTGCAGGAATCGACCCTTTGATAATGTCCCAGTCCTGAAGGACGACTATGGTAGCAGGAGATATTGTGCTGACGGGGCTGATGGCCGTCCTCCTCGTCGGCGTCGCCGCGCTTCTCACCCGTGTCGAGAACTGGCGTTCGTATACGCCGCTCGCGGGTGGCGGGGCCGTCACGGGTGACGAGACGGCGGTCATCAACCGTGAGAAACCCGCAGGTATCATTCGCTGGCTAACAACTGTCGATCACAAGGACATCGGTCTGTTGTACGGGGTGTACGCGGTCATCGCCCTGGCTGTCGGTGGGATCATGGCGATGCTCATTCGTATCCAGCTCGTCACGCCCGCAGGGGCCATCCTCGGCAACAACGCCTACAACTCCATCCTGACGAGTCACGGCATTACGATGCTGTTCCTGTTCGGGACGCCCATCATCGCGGCGTTCGCGAACTACTTCATCCCCCTGCTTATCGGGGCTGATGACATGGCGTTCCCGCGTATCAACGCCATCGCGTTCTGGCTGCTCCCACCAGCAGCACTGCTGATCTGGGCGGGGTTCTTCCTCGCGCCGGTGACCGACAACATGATCGAGCCGGCTCGAACGGCCTGGACGATGTACACGCCGCTGTCCGTCGAGCAGGCGAACCCCGGTGTCGACCTGATGCTGCTGGGGCTGCACCTTTCGGGCGTCGCAGCGACGATGGGGGCGATCAACTTCATTGCGACCATCTTCACGGAGCGCAATGAGGAGGTCAACTGGGCGAACCTCGATATCTTCTCGTGGACAATCCTCACCCAGTCCGCACTGATCCTGTTCGCCTTCCCGCTACTGGGGAGCGCCATCGTGATGCTGCTGCTGGACCGGAACCTTGCAACGACGTTCTTCGCGGTCGAGGGCGGTGGCCCGCTGCTGTGGCAACACCTGTTCTGGTTCTTCGGCCACCCTGAGGTGTACATCCTCGTCCTGCCGCCGATGGGACTGGTTAGCCTCATCCTGCCGAAGTTCTCGGGCCGGAAGCTGTTCGGCTTCAAGTTCGTTGTCTACTCGACGCTCGCCATCGGCGTCCTCTCGTTCGGTGTCTGGGCCCACCACATGTTCTCGACGGGCATGGACCCGCGGCTCCGGGCCTCGTTCATGGCTGTCTCGTTAGCTATCGCAATACCGAGCGCAGTCAAGACATTCAACTGGATCACGACGATGTGGAACGGCCGCCTGCGTCTGACGACGCCGATGCTGTTCTGTATCGGCTTCGTCTCGAACTTCATCATCGGCGGCGTGACGGGCGTGTTCCTCGCCTCCATCCCCGTTGACCTGATCCTGCACGACACCTACTACGTCGTCGGGCACTTCCACTACATCGTGATGGGGGCCATCGGCTTCGCGGCCTTCGCGGGCATCTACTACTGGTTCCCCATCTTCACCGGTCGGATGTACCAGCGCACCCTCGGGAAGGCCCACTTCTGGTTCTCGATGGTCGGGACCAACATCACGTTCTTCGCGATGCTCGCACTGGGTTACCTGGGGATGCCACGGCGGTACGCCACCTACCAGTTTGACGGCGCTATCGCACCGCTGACGCAGGTGTCGACGTTCCATCAGGCGGCGACGGTGGGCGCATTCATCCTGTTCATCGGTCAGCTGTTCTTCGTCTGGAACATCGTCCAGTCCTGGCTTGAGGGCCCGAAAGTCGAGGACGGCGACCCGTGGGACCTCGAAAGCGACGGGATGCTGGACCGCGAGTTCCAGTGGTTCGACGAGCAACTCGAAGCCGAGGCGCCCGAAAAGGACCCATCGCTGCTCGCTGACGGCGGCCAAGAAGAACAAGACGACTCGTAAGCGTCCCGAACCCTGTTTTCGTCCGCTTCTTTTCGTTCGCAGCCAGAACGGACAGTGCCTGTTAGCTTGCGCCAGAGACCAGTACCATAGCCGTCACGAACATCATGAGCGCGATTCCGGTCAGGACGAGAAACAACAGTTCCTTCTGTGACATAGGATAGCTACGGCGTGGAAGTGAAAAAGGCTAATCGTCTCCGAGCCGTTGGTCTCACATGAGCGAGTCAGCCGAGGCCAGATCCGGACAGCAAATCGTCCTTCGCCTGTACGTTGCTATCGTTGTGCTTGCCGGTGTGATGGGGTTCGTCCTTGGAAGCATTCGTCCGGAGGACCTCGAACCGGAACTGTTCGGTGTAATCGCACTGCCGCCGACGCCGCTCGGTGTCGCTATCTACGGGTTTGTCACTATCGGTATCGTCCTTGGCGTGTTGCTTGGCCTCGTCATATACGTCTCCGAGCGAATCGACGACGCGGCCAGTTCGTGACCAGAGCGACACGGTGATCAGCGGCGTTTTCGACGAAGCAACACGAACGCACTGCGATGAGACGCCTATCGTGACTCGACAGGTCCGGGCAGCGTGCTACGAGAGCGCCGTTACGCGACACTGGCCGTTTCCTGATAGCTCCCGTACTCTGCCTCGAAGACGGCCATGATCTCGCCCATCGTCGCGTAGGCTTTCACCGCGTCGATGATGACAGGCATGACGTTCCCCCCGTCGGTGACCACTTGCCGTAGGTCATCGAGCGCCGCTTCCACAGCCGCGTCGTCGCGCTCTGCTTTGACCGTCGCGAGCTTGTCCCGCTGGCGTTCCTGTACGTCCTCGTCGACGGTGAGAATCTCGGGTTCGGTGTCTTCCTCGACGGTGTACTTGTTGACGCCGACCATGACTTCTTCCTCGCTCTCGACGCGTTGCTGATACTCGTAGGCAGCGTCCTGAATCTCACGCTGGAAGTAGCCGTCCTGAATCCCCTGAATGACGCCGTCCCGGACCGACCCGTCTCCGAGTTCGTCTCTGATGTGATTGATGTAGGCCATTGCCTTCTCTTCGACTTCGTCGGTCAGTGACTCGATGGCGAAACTGCCGCCCATCGGGTCGACGATGTCGGCGGCCCCTGACTCCTCCGCAATGATCTGCTGTGTCCGGAGGGCGACCCGAACCGCCTGTTCGGACGGGAGCGCAAGCGCTTCGTCGAAGCTGTTGGTGTGCAGACTCTGGGTCCCGCCCAGCACACCTGCGAGGGCCTGAATCGTCACCCGGACGATGTTGTTCAGCGGTTGCTGGGCAGTCAGTGACTGGCCAGCGGTCTGGGTGTGGAACTTCAGTTGCTTGCTCGCGTCGGCCTCCGCGTCGTACCAGTCGTCCATTACCCGAGCGTAGATGCGCCGGGCCGCGCGGAACTTCGCGATCTCCTCGAACATGGAGTTGTGTGAATTGAAGAAAAAGGAGAGTTGTGGGGCGAACTCGTCAACATCCAGCCCACGGTTCAGACAGTCCTCGACGTAGGCGAAGCCGTCCGCGAGCGTAAACGCGAGCTCCTGTACCGCTGTCGAGCCGGCCTCCCGGATGTGATACCCCGACACAGAAATGGGCTTGAACTTCGGCGTCTCCTGACTGGCGAACTCGATGGTGTCGGTCACAAGCTTCAGCGACGGCTCTGGCGGGATGACCCACTCTTTCTGTGCGATGAACTCTTTGAACATATCGTTCTGGAGCGTCCCACGGATTTCCTCGCGTGGGACGCCCTGCTGGTCGGCCAGCGCGATGTACATCGCATAGATGACGGGAGCGCTGGGGTTGATAGTAAAAGAGGTCGACACCTCGCCGAGATTGATGCCGTCGAACAGCCGTTCCATGTCCGCCAGTGTGTCGACGGCGACACCCTCCTTGCCCACCTCGCCGTCGGCCATCACGTCATCAGAATCGATCCCCATCAGCGTCGGCATATCGAAGGCCGTCGAGAGCCCGGTCTGGCCCTCGTCGATGAGGTAGTGAAACCGCTCGTTGGTTTCGTCAGCGGTGCCAAAGCCCGCGAACTGTCGCATCGTCCACTGCCGGCCGCGGTACATTGTCGGATAGACACCGCGTGTGAACGGCTCCTCGCCGGGGAAGCCGATATCTTCCTCGTAATCGAGGCCATCCACGTCGCGTGGCGTATACAGCCGGTCTACATCGAGGTTTGAGACCGTCGCGAACCGCTCCTTGCGTTCGCCGTAAGCGTCCAGTACGGGGTCCAGTGTCTCGGCTTCCCACTCGTCTTTCTGCTCGCGGATTCGTTGGAGGTCTGACTCGTCGAACATACTCCGGTGTATGTCATGATTTAGTAAGAAGGTTCGGGCAAAGCGGGGTGCTACCGTCGATCACACCGCTAGGGACTAGTCTTGGAGTCGTTCCGTTGTCTGTACGAGCGGGTGGTGTGCGTAGTCGACGACCTCGATATCGTCGATTGACTCTAAGTCGGAGTCTGCAGCCGTCTCGGCCATCCCCAGTTCGACCGTCTCATCGAGGACGATGACGTAGGCGTCCATCTCATCGATGTCGAGTCTGGCAGCGGCTTTCACGCGGTGATGGCCATCCGCCAGCAGGAGGTCTCCGCCGTTGTCGATGACGACGAGTGGTTCCGCCAGTCCCCGTTCCAGTTCGTACACCCGGCCTTCGAGTTCGTCGGCGTACACCGTTGTCTGTGTTGGCGTCAGGTCATCGAGGTCCACCTCACGGCGGCCTTCGTGTGTCGTGATCCCGTGGATATTCTCGAGCGTCCGGCCGAGCTTGTCTACCTTGCCCGGTGTCGCCCGTTCGATCTGGGAACGGATCACGTCAGCGTTCGAGATGATGCCGACAAGATGGCCGGCGTCGTCGACAACCGGGAGTTTCTGGATGCCCGACCGCAGGATAACGCGCGCCGCGTCCTGCACGGCCATGTCTGGATGTGCCACAAGGATATCGTCGGTCATCACGCGGAACATCGGCTCGTGGTCCTCTGCGAGCAGCAGGTCGCGCGCGCTAACGAATCCCTCGACCCGGCGGCCGTCAGTCACCGGAAACCCGCTGAAGTGGTCATTGTCGGCGATTCGTCGGGCGACCTCTCCCACGGTGTCGTCGAGTTCGACGGTGGCAACCTCGCGTGTCATATAGTCCCCGACCGTCGGGCGATTCGAATCCTCCATCGGCACTGCGTTCTCGACCGACAGCAAAAAAGGCTCGCCTACAGCGGTTCGCCGTCGTCGGGTTCGACGAGCGTTTCCGGGCTGTCCTCTCCCTGTTCTGCCTCGTCGTCTGTCGGTTCAGCCGCGTCGGCTGCCTGGTCTGGCTCGTCACCACCGTCTTCGTCGCCGTTCTCCAGAAACATCACATCGCTGTTCCAGTCCGCTGTGCCGTCGTCACCAGCCTCTCCAGATGCGCCTTCGGCCGTCGCTGAGGTGTCGTCGCTGTCCTGACTAAGCGCCGTCGACTCCGTGAACGCGGCCACGTCGTAGTCAGCACGGGCGTAGACGCGCCCAAGCAGCCGGTGGGACCGCGACTGGACAGCGTCGAGGAACCGATTGGAAACGATAGCGCGGACAATCTCCTCCAGTGATTCCTCGCGGTCGTCGACGGTGATCATCCCCACGTCGATCTGTGCGCCCGCCATATCGGCGTGACCGCCCGCGGACCCGATCTGTCCGAAGGCGTCCCGCAGCGCCTCGCCGAGGTCGATATCTGCCCCACGTGCCCGAGCGGAGACGTATATCGTCCCATCGACGACGCCGTACACCATCGTCGTCTGGACGCCTTCGAGGTCGAGGAGCCTGTCAGCCGCCTGTGCGAGTGCATCCCGGTCACTGATCTCACCGACACCAGTCAGGAGCACTGAGCCCTCCTGATCGCGGTTTGTAATCGCGCGGCCGATGACGGACAGCGTCTCCGGGCTCACGCTTGGGTCTTCGATTCGCTGGAGCGTTGCCATGTCGGCGTTCGTCACGAGATGTGCGGCGGCCTCGAAGTCCGCGGCAGCGACCTCCCGGCGGAAGTCCTTCGTGTCGACCTGAATGCCGAACAGCAGGCCCGTTGCGATAGGTGTCGGAATGTCAACGTTGAACCGCTGGAGGTAGTCGACCAGCAGTGTGCTCGTCGCCCCGACGCCGCTTCGGAGATCGACGAAGCGGGCTTCGATCGGAACGCGTGGCGGATGATGGTCAATGACGATGTCGATGGGGGTCTCCGGCGGGAGTTGGTCGTTGACACCGGCTCTGGAGTGGTCAACTAGCGCAAACGCGTCGAACGCTTCCAGTTCGTCTGGTGAATCGGCGTCAAGGTTTCGGAGGTCAAACTCGAGGAGGTTGACGAACGCCCGGTTCTCCTGATGGGATATCTCCCCGTAGTAACAGATCGTCACCTCGCAGTCGGCTCGTTCAGCGAGCGCTCCGAGGGCGACAGCGCTGGCAATCGCGTCAGGGTCGGGATTGTCGTGCATGACGACAGCGAGGTGGTCGTCGATGTCCCGCAGTACCTGATGGAGCTGTCTGGCCCGCGTTCCTTCGTCGCCGACCGACTGGGTAACGTAGTCGGTGACGACGGTCTCCGGTGTGACCAGCCGGTCCGCCACGCTGTCAAGCCGGTCGCGCTGGTCGGTTGTCGCGCCGTGGCCGGCGTATGCGAGGAGGAACGCATCGGGAAAGCAGTCACGCGCGGCCGTTGCCGCGTCGGCGTTCTGTTTGGGATCCTCACTGGCGACGATGATGCTTTCGGGGTGAAAGTCGAGGTCGGCGAGAACAGATGGGTCGGCCTGGTCGGCTTCGAGCACGTTGATCCCGTCCGCCCGGAGCGTTTCAGCACGGTGCTCGTCCTGGGTCACGACCGCCAGCTCGCCGCGGTCGTCGCTAATCGCGTCGAGAAGGTCCGCGGCCGTCGGCCCGAGTCCGAGCACCAGCCGAGAAAGCATACCGTGCAGTCAGCACTGGAGCGTCTAAAAACCCGTTACTTCAGCCGTTCCTGCAGAAACGACGGATGTGCGGCGGTAACACCGTCGAGAGCGAGGATCTTGTCTTCGATGACGTCCGCCAGCGAGTCACCGTCCATCGCCCGGACTTCCGCCATTAGCATATGGTCGCCGCTAGACGTGTACAGTTCCTCCATCTCCGGAATCTCCTTGAGGTTCCGCGTGGCTTCGACGTAGCAGTCACTCGCGATGTCGATGCCGACCAGCGCAATCGACTGGCCCGCCAGCTTCTTCGGGTCGACATCGGCGGAGTAGCCGACGATGACACCCTCCTCTTCGAGTTTCTGGATGTATTTCCGGACTGTCGGCTTCGATACCTCCGCTCGCTCTGCGATTTCTGCGTACGAGGCCTGTGCGTCCTCTTCAAGGACCGACAGGATTCGACGCTCCGTAGACTCGGCACTCATGCACTAATCTTTTCGGTGCATGAAAAAATATCTTCCGAACCAGAAACCCACGTTCGGGGGGTATCCGCAGTCCGGCAGCGAGGCTTATTTGTGGTGTTCGAGGAGGTTGTCGTAGGTCCGCTCCCACTCCGCGTCCTCGTCGAAGTACCGCTCTGCGAGCGGTTCCTCGGGCATTTCGCCGATCTGGCGCTTCTCCTCGCCGTAGGAGGGGCGCTCGTCTTCGATGTACATCCGACCGGTGAGCACTTCGCCTTCGTACAGTCGCTCTTCGGTCTTTCGCATCATCTCGGCGGCTTCCGCGCGGTCCGAGACGTCGAAGTCGAACTCGTCGGACTGCTGGACGTCCGTGTATGGGACGTAGTGTTTCGCGTCCTTGTTCCAGGTCGGACACTGGGTCAGGAAGTCGATGTGCGCGAAGCCGTCGTGCTCGATGGCTTCGGCGATGATTTCCTTCGCCTGGTTCGGGTTGACAGCCGCGGTCCGGGCGATGTAGGTCGCACCGGCGTTGAGCTGCTGGGACAGAGGGCGGATCGGCGACTTCGCCGAGCCGTGGGGCTGTGTCTTGGACTTGTGGCCCTTGGGCGATGTCGGCGATGTCTGGCCCTTTGTCAGCCCGAAGATCTCGTTGTTGAACACGATATACGTCATATCGTGGTTCTCACGGGCCGTGTGGATGGTGTGGTTCCCACCGATACCGTAGCCGTCGCCGTCCCCACCGGCCGCGATGACTTCGAGGTTGGGGTTGGCGAGCTTCGCGGCCCGGGCGACGGGCAGCGAGCGGCCGTGGATGGTGTGGAAGCCGTAGCTGTTGAAGTAGCTATTGAGCTTCCCCGAACAGCCGATACCGGTGAACAGCGCGACTTCGTCGGGGTTCTTGCCGACTTCCGGCATGGCCTGCTTGAGCGCCTTGAGGACGCCGAAGTCGCCACAGCCCGGACACCAGGTCGCCTGGGGTTCGATGCCGGGTGTAAACTCGTCGCGCTCGATTTCGCGTTCTTCGTTGATTGCTGAGAATGCACTCATAGGTTAGTCACCTGCCGCGGGTACGTACTTCATGTTGCTCGCGGCGAGTTCCTCGCCGTCGATGCTGGACTCGAACCCGTCGACGATCTCGGCGGGCTCGAATGGGTTGCCGTTGTACTTCAGGAGGCTCGACATCTTATCGCCGTACTTGCCGAGTTCCTTCTGAGTTAGGCCGCGGAACTGGGCCGTGGCGTTCATCTCGACGACGAGCGCCTCGTCGACTGATTCGAGCCACTCGGAGACTTCCTCCTTCGGGTACGGAGCCATGTCGGAGACGCCAAGCGCCTTCACGGAGTGGCCGTTCTCGTTGAGTCGGTCGACGGCCTCGAAGACGGTCCCCTGCTGGCTGCCCCACACGAGGATGCCGTAGTCGGCTTCCTCGGGTCCGTGGTAAGTCTGGTGGGACGTGTTCTCGTCCAGATCAGCACGGATGTCGTCGAGCTTGTTGAGCCGACGGTTCATCTGGGCGATGCGGTTCTCGGGGTCCTCGCTGATGTGGCCCGATGGGTTGTGCTCGTTGCCTGTCGCGAGGAAGCGGCCGTCCTTCTGGCCCGGCACGGAGCGCGGGCTGACGTTCGAGCCGTCCTCGGGCTCGTGGAGGAACCGCTGGAACTTCCCGGAGGAGTGGTGTGCGGCGTCCTGAATCTCCTCTTCGGTGAGGACCGAGCCGGGATCGGCGTTTGGCTCCTCGTCGAAGTGGCTGGCCGGGAGGTTTCGGAGTTCGCCCTGAATCTTCTGGTCGTAGATAACGATGACCGGGATCTGGTACTCGTAGGCGATGCGGAACGCCGAGCGGGTCTGCGTGTAACACTCGCGGATGTTCGCCGGTGCGAACACGACGCGGGCGGAGTCGCCCTGTGAGGTGTACAGGACGTGCTCAAGATCAGCCTGCTCGGGCTTGGTCGGCATCCCCGTCGAGGGGCCGGCCCGCATCGCTTCGACCAGCACGATAGGCGTCTCGGTCATCTCTGCCAGTCCGAGCGGTTCGGACATCAGCGCGAAGCCACCGCCGGAGGACCCGGACATGGCCTTCACGCCGGCGTGGGATGCACCGAGCGCCAGCGCAGCGGCCGCGATCTCGTCTTCGACCTGTTCGGAGATGCCGCCGAACTCGGGCAGATGCTGTGACATGATCGTGAACACGTCGGTCCACGGAGTCATGGGGTAGCCCGAGATGAAACGACAGCCCTCGTCGATTGCGCCGTAGGAAATCGCGTTCGAGCCCGAGAGAATGACCTGCTCCTCGTCGTGGGAGCCCTCGGGGACCTCGATGTCGTGGTCGACATCGAGTTCGCTGGCGGCTTCGTAGGCGTCGTGCAGGACGTTAAGGTTCGCCTCCTGCATGTCGCCGCTCATATTCTGTGTGATGAGTTTCTCGAACTCGTCGGTGCTGATGTCGAGAATCGCCGCTGTCGCGCCGATACCGGCCGTGTTCCGCATAATCTCGCGGCCGTGCTCCTTGGCGATACCGCGGAGGTCCATCGGGACGACGTGCCAGTTGTTCTCCTCGGCGGCCTCTTCGAGACCGATCTCGTCGACGTCCTCGTCGTCGAGCAGTCCCTCGTCGTACAGCAAGACGCCACCTTCTCGGAGGTCGTCGAAGTTCTCGTACAGCGGTTTCAGCTCTTCTTTGCCGTAGTAGGCCTCTTCCTGTGGGTTGCGGGCGAAGGAGTCACCCAGGGCCAGCAGGAAGTTGTAGCCGTCCCCGCGGGACTGTACCGGTTCGTCTTTCGCACGTACTTCTACGTACGTGTGGCCGCCGCGGATACGCGACGGGTAATGGCGGTGTGTGAACACGTTCAGCCCCGACCACATCAAGGCCTTCGCGAAGTTCTGGCTTGTCGAGTCGATTCCGTCACCGGAACCACCGGCGATTCGCCAGATTAGTTCGTTGTCTGTCATGGTGAAATCCTCGGCCCCAGCTCTGGTGCCGTATCATTCCGTTGGGGGGCCATGACTAAAGATTTTCCACTATGTCACCACTCATTAATCGTTATCTTTCGGCTCAGGCACCTCAGATTGCCGTTTTCGAAATGGGGGTTCGTCACTAGTGGGACAGATTCACAGGGTCGATATATTCAGCTAACCCACACGTGTCAGCCGCTACTAGTAAGTCGCGTAACTCCCTCCCGCAACGACTAACACGGTGAATACCGATGTACAGTCGAAGATGTCGTTAACGGAACTCATCACCGGCGTCGAGGACCATCAGAAGACGCTGACTATCTTTAACGCCGGGCCGACAGCGGCCGAGGACCTTCGCGAGCGCTTCGCGGACCGTAACGTCCACGTTCAGACCGAGCAGACCGAGAGCGGACGACCGGGCGAGTTTATCACCCTCAGCGAGGACACAGAGGTGATCGCGGCCGCGAGCCTCAACTCGTTCACGGACGCGCTCAACGAAGGTCGACAGTACATCACGCGTGACAACAGCCCGTACGTGTCGATTCTCGACCACCTTGATGAGACCATGTTCACCTCGTGGTCGATTCAACGGATGACCGCCGCATCGCGCGAAATAGAGGATCGCGCATGGCGAGTGGGACAGGGAACCCTGCACGCCGGCTTTCAGACACTCTCGACGCTTCAGGGCGAACTCGACCTCTATGAACGACTGGGTGAGACCGACGTGGATGTTCACGCCTATGCTGTCCCTGACGTCGAACCGCCCGAGTACAGTACGTTCTCGCTGCATCTGGAACGGTCAAACGAGATCGCCGACTCGTGGTTCGTCGTGTTCGATGGCGGGGGTGACCCGACCCAGAAATGCGCCCTGTTGGCCGAGGAGCGCGAACCGCGCGAGTTCTACGGCTTCTGGACCTACGACGAGTCGACGGTCGACTGGATCATCGACTATCTGGAGGAGACGTACGGCTATCTCGAACAGTGACAGCCGCGCGCAAACGGGCCAACGCAGCCACTGCCACGGCACGCCGTTGGCTGCCATCTCGTCTGTGACATGACGAACGTTGCTGCGTCCCGGGAGTTCCGTATCGAAGAGACCGGCGAACGCGTCAACGGTCTCGAACTGGAGTTACACCTGTTTTTCGGCGTGTGGGCAGTCGTTGAGCGGCACGATAACCGGTGGATCGTGGCAACTGAAGACGGCGAGCGCCGAACGCTCGTCGTTGTCTCGGACTGACCCAACGAACCGCGTCTCAGTCTGTCGCCCCGGCTACGTCCTCAAACACCGCGAGGTCGTGACCGAGTAGGACTTCAGCCCCCGTGGCCCGCTGGCGGTCGCGGCACCGTTCGAGGCTCTCCTTCCACGCGCCGTTGTTCCACAGGAGGCTCGTCGCCATTGGTTGGCCCGCGTAGTTCGCCTCAACGTAGGCTTCGTCGCCGACGACGAGGAGCGGCTGGTCCGGGCGGTCGATGAATGCACCCATGAGCCCTGGGGTGTGGCCAGGGAGGTGAAGCAGTTCGATACCATCGGTGAGGTGATAGCTGTCGCCGTGAACGATCTCCCAGTTCAGGTCGCGGTCGAAATCGCTGGCGAGGTAAGCGATAGAACCGTCGTCCGTGTTGGCGCTGTAGTACGCGTATGGGAGTTCCTCGCGGTGGACGTAGATCGGCACGTCCGTTCCCGCGAAATTGTGCAGGCCGCCAGCGTGGTCCAGATGCAGGTGGCTCATCACGACGGCATCGATCTCGTCGATGCTGTAGCCCGCATCTTCGAGATCTGCCGGCAGGGTATGCTCGGCGGCATCGATGTGTGCGAACGCCTCGTACAGCGGCGTCGGCCAGTACCCGTCGCCGGCCTCTGGGTGAGAGCCGGTGTCCCAGAGGACGGTTAGCTCGGGCGTCTCGATGATGAGGTTCCATACAACGTACGTTTCGTACTCGTGCTCCGGGTCACGGTGAGAGGCTGTCGCGACGCTGTGGCCGTCAACGACGAAGTTTCGGTCAGCCTGTACGCGGCCCCGGTCGATGAATGTCACTGTGAGGTCGTCCATACAGTGTCTACGGCCTGTCACAAAGTAAAGACGATGCCGTGCGCAGTGGGCTGGCTCGGTGCACCAGCCGCATTTCGCTGTGGAATGGGGTTTCATGCCGTGTGGACATTGAGTAAGATTCATGCCAAAACATTCGTGACAGAGCGGGACCCACACACACCACCCTGCAAGTGTTCTCGGGGTTTGCAGGGGGTGGGGGCGGGGAGTGATGGAACCACATCACTATATTTAAATAGAGTGGAGGTTGTTCTGTCTCGCCGAGACTGTGTAGTCGATATTGTACCTGAATACATAGATTTAGCCGTTACAGACCCCTTTTGGTGCAGATTCTATAGACTGTGCTATTCAACAGTAACCAGATTATATTGCATACACCATAAGATATAAGAATTAACTCATAGTTCCATATCTAGTCTTTGACTAGAGAATGAAGAATCGCAGGAATCAAGTGTGTTAAGTCAGGTATCGGTGTAGCAGGCCGCTCGTAACTGTTTTCGAGTGGGGGCGGAGAAACACTTGCAGGGTGGTGTGTGACTGTTCGGCGTGAAAACACTTGAAACACTTGAACGGTGGTCACTGGTTTTATATAGAGCCACTCAAAAGGTGGAATACGATGGTCGACGTGAACGAGAACCCGTTCGACGGGACTGATTCGATCTTCGAACGAAAACAACCGCTGAAAAAAGACACGTTCACGCCGGATACGATCTTTCACCGCGACGAGGAAATCGAATTCTACATCAACGCACTTCAGGATGTCATTGTCGGCCACGACCCCAACAACGTCTTCGTCTATGGTCCAACAGGAGTCGGCAAAACTGCTGTTACAAAGTGGGTACGAGACAAACTCGAAGAGAAAGCCGAGGCTGAGGATATCCCGCTCACCGTTGTCGGTCCGATTAACTGCCGGAACTACCGGTCGGCGTATGCACTGGTAAATACGCTCGTCAACGAGTTCCGGGATCCCGAGAACCAGCTCCCGGAGAGCGGCTACAGCACTGACAGCGTCTTCGAGTTCCTCTACGAAGAGATAGAGGCTGTGGGCGGGAACGTGCTTATCATTCTGGACGAGATCGACAACATTCCTGCGGATGCACGGAACGACTTTCTCTACGAACTGCCGCGGGCCGAAGCGAACGAGAACACGCCGATCACCGATGCGAAGGTTGGACTTATCGGTATCTCAAACGACCTCAAGTTCGTCGACGTGCTGGAACCCAAGGTGAAATCGACGCTGGGGGAGCGAGAGATCAAGTTCGGCCCATATGACGCGACTGAACTTCGAGATATTCTTGGCTACTACGCCGACATCGCGTTCCGGGAGGACGTGCTCGGCGAAGATGTCGTCCCGCTGGCAGCAGCCTTCTCTGCACAGGAACGCGGTGACGTTCGGCAGGGACTCCGAATCCTCGAAAAGGCCGGGGAGTACGCGCGGATGGAGGGTGCAGAGGGTGTAACGGAGGCACATACACGGCGGGCGACGGACACCATCGAAACCGATGAACTGCTGGATTACTTCGAGCACGATCTGAGTTCACAACAAGCATTGACCTATCTCGCCACGACGCTTGCACTCATCGAGCCGAAACACGAGGCGTCGACAAAACGGATCTACAATCTATATTCCTCTATCGCGGAGTCGAGCGGTCGCCGCGTGAAATCCGAGCGGAAGATATACGAGTTCCTTGACCAGCTCTCAATGCAGGGACTGGTCCGTTCTGCGGAACGCAACCTTGGCCGCAAGGGCGGACGCAAGTATATTTATGAAGTCACTGATGACCCGACCGACATCATCAACGCTGCACTCCAGTCCTCCTACAGCGATGCTGTGCCGAGTAACGTCAACGGGATTCTCGAACATTATCTGGAAGACGAGGCGACTGAGTTCGAGGCACCGGACACTACTGACGACGAGCAACAGAACCTCTGGCAGTTCACGTAGCCACCCCCCGTCGGCTCACACGGCAGAACACTTGCACGGTGGTGTGTGTGTGTGTTCAGCGGCGGTCTAACTATTGTGGCGTCCAGAACAGTTGCAGGGTGGTGTGTGTCCCCACAGTAGACAGTGAAAGGGGGTGCAAACAGGCGGTTATCTGGTATCTGTTCCCCGCTGCAGTGTGTAGAACACTTGCAGACCGGTGTGTCCGTCCGGTTCCACCACGACCCTACGTATTCCGTTTCGAAAACACTTGCAGGGTGGTGTGAACCCGATCCGACAGGAAAACCGCCCAAAACGGCCTTTTGGAACACTTGCAGGGTGGTGTCTCAGCATACTCTCACACACCTCAAGCAGTACGTGAAACACTTGCACGGTGGTGTGCAAGGGCGAATCGGAACTCGGAACAACGCCACAAAAACACTTGCAGCGTGGTGTTTTCGTAGATTCAGACGCTTGCACACCTTCCGTGCGAACACTTGCAGGGTGGTGTGTGAACACGTGTTCACCATTCTGGTCTGGCTGTAGTCGAACTGGAAACACTCGCAGGGTGGTGATAGAACACTTGTATGGTGGTGTCGGGTCAACTGTCTGGTGATGTCAGAACACTTGTAGGGTGGTGTACCGACTCAGTATCACTCGCATGGACTTCGTACAGTAGCGTAATCCCTGTCTGGTTGGTATATCCGGGCTGTACAGGCTGTCCAGTCGTGAACAGCCGCTGGAGTGATAGCTGGCCAGCCACGCTCCTCCAAAGAACACTCGAAGGGTGGTGTTCCCGCGAAAAACACGCCGTTTGCGACGCAATCAATCGACAGTGACCGCTACTCTCTCCGTTACATCGGAGCCTGCTTGTAGATGAGGTTCCGCTGGATGTCGTTGGCTCCCTCGTAGATAACCGGAATCCGAACATCGCGATACACGCGGGAAATGCGGTTCTCCGTCAGCACGGACCGCCCACCGTGGAGTTGCATCCCCTTCTCCGCACAGTCCATTGCGGCTTCGGTCGCGTTGGTCTTTGCTAGTGCGGCCCAGTAGCCGGAGTTCTCCTGATTGGCGACGCGTTCGGCCGCGTGCCAGGTGAGGGTCCGGGCGGACTGGAGGCTGAGTTGCATATCGGCCAGTTTGTGCTGGACCGCCTGGAACTCGTCGACGGTCTTGCCGAAGGCTTCGCGGTCATGGACGAACTCCCAGGCTTCCTCGATGGCTGCGGCGGCCAGCCCGAGACCGTGTCCGCCGACGACGACGCGGCCGTGATTGAAGAACTCGGCGAGCATATAGAAGCCGGCCCCTTCGACGCCGACCAGATTCTCCTCCGGAATCCGGCAGTCGTCAAGCACGATGTGGGCCTGCTTGGACGCCCGGAAGCCCATCTTCTCGGGGATGTGCTCGGCGTGGTAGCCGTCGGCGTCTGTCGGGACGATAAACATCGAGTAGTTCCCGTAGCGGTCGTTCGGGTCGTCACCGGTCTTGGCGTACAGCGTCACCCAGTCCGCCTCGACACCGTTGCCGATCCAGTATTTTTCGCCGTTAATTACCCACTCGTCACCATCTTTCTCAGCGGCCGTCGTCATCCCAGCAAGGTCGCTCCCCGTTTCCGGTTCAGAGACGGCGAGACCGGTAAGCTGGTCGCCGGCAGCGACGGGCTTGAGGAACCCCTCTTTCTGCCAGTCCGCGCCGTGGTCCTCGACGATTTCTGCCCCGAAGCTGGCGAGCTGGATCGTCAGCGCGATTCCTGCGTCGGCTTTGTACAGCTCCTCTGCCATCGCAAGCATCTGTTGGAGGTCGTAGCCGCTCCCGCCCCACTCTTCGCCGATATCCTGTGCGACGAGCCCGGCCTCCGTCGCCGCTTCGAGCACGTCCCAGGGGTACTCCCCGGACGCGTAGTACTCACCCGCGACTGGCTCGATGTGCTCCGCGGCGAACTCCCGAGCCTCCTCCTTGACCTCGTGTGCGTGCTCCGGAACGAGTTTCTCGGATAGCAGGTCCATAGAGATTATCATGGTTTGTGTACTCATATACTCCGTGGAACTCTGCCAAACACCGTCGTAGTTGTTTCTGGGAAACTCCTGATAATCGGCCAGCACGCTTTTCCATGGCTGTAGCCTTCCTCGGACATGAATCGTCGAGACTACTTGCTCGCCGGAGCCACCCTTGGAACTGCCGGGCTTGCGGGGTGTTCGTTTCTGGCCGCAGCCGAGGCACCGCCACCGGACGTTCCGACAGCGCAACTGAACGACGGTGGCTGGACGCAAACGGCCCAGTCCTCGGAAACAGTATTCGACCGGAGCTACGGCCCGGTTTCGGTCGAGGCCGTCTCCAGTACGGTTCAGTACGTCGACGAACAGCTACAGGAGCGTGTCGCCGACCGTACTCTTGACCAGGTTCAGACTGCACTCTCCGTGTTTTTCGCCACCCGAGTGGATTTCAGCCCCAATCTGGACAATCTTCCGGCTGGCGTGGGGCGCGAGGAACTGCTGGCGGAAGTCAAAACAAACGCCCGCGACAGCTTCGAACAGCAGATGGAAGCGCAGGGGCTGACCGACATCGAGAAATCCGGCGAGGGGACAATCGATATCGACACCGGAGAGACAGCTGAGACGGTGGAACTGTCCGCCGTGTACCCATTCGAGGGGATTTCCTTCGACGTGACCGAGGACGAGGCCGTCGAGATACCAGCCAGCGACATCGACATCTCGGCGATGTTCGCCGTCTGGCACCACGGCGACTTCGTCGTCATTTCCGGGGGCGCGTACCCGGCACAGAACTTCGAGCAGGTCGTCGAAAACGACCTGAGCGACGGCATCACAGTCACCGTCGATGTCGACCTCGGACTCCAGCCCGAAACCTATCGGACCGAAGTCCGGAATCTCGTCACTGGCGTCCAGTAACGCTACTGAGCGGCTGAAAACGCGCCAACTCCCCTATTCCGGCGCGGCGTCGTCGGGGACGCGACCTTCGACGAGCGATTCGTCGGCGTACTCGTCACGGAGCGACTTTTTGTCGAACTTCCCGGTTGCCGTCTTCGGAACCTCGTCGATGGTGACGAAGTTGTCCGGGACCCACCACTTGGGGTAGGACTCGAGAATGTACTCACGGAGTTCATCACCAAGCGTCTCCTCGTCGGCATCGGCCGTCGGAACGATCATCGCAAGTGGGCGTTCCTGCCAGCGCTCGTGCGGGACACCGATGACTGCCGCTTCGTTCACGTCGTCGTGGGCGATCAGTTCGTTTTCCAGTTCGAGCGAGGAGATCCACTCTCCGCCGCTCTTGATAACGTCTTTTGCTCGGTCGACGATCTTGATGTAGCCGTCCTCATCGACGGACACCACGTCACCAGTCTTCAGATAGCCGTCCTCGAACTCCTGCTCGTTCGCTTCCGGACGCTTGAAGTATTCTGTCGTCACCCACGGCCCGCGGATGTGGAGTTCGCCGAAGTCCTCGCCGTTGTGCGGGACCTCGTCGCCGTTGTCGTCGATGACACGGAACTCCAGTCCGGGCGTGATGAGTCCCTGTTTCGAGCGTTTGTCCAGTTGCGTCTGGTAGTCAGCATCCTCTAGGTCGCTCCGCAGGGACGCCACGGCACCCACCGGGGCCGTCTCGGTCATTCCCCAGGCGTGGACGAGTTCCACGTCGCGGTCGTCGAAGAACCGGATCATCGCTTCCGGTGCGGCGCTTCCGCCGACGATGAGGCGCTCAAGGGATGAGAGGTCAACGTCGTTCTCTTTGATGTACTCCATCAGTCCCAGCCAGACGGTCGGGACGCCGGCGGTGACGGTGACGTCCTCTTCTTCGATGAGCTTCGCGAGGTCTGCAGGCTCCGGCTGTGGGCCGGGGTAAACGTGTTTGGCCCCGCCTGCAGTTGCTGAGAATGGGAGTCCCCACGCGTTGACGTGGAACATCGGGACGACGGGCATCATCACGTCGTCGTCGTCGAGTGGAATTCCCTGTGGCGATTGAATCGCCATCGTGTGGCTCCACAGCATTTGCTGGGTGTACTCGACGCCTTTTGGTCGCCCGGTCGTGCCGGACGTGTAACAGAGGCCGGCAGCGCGGTCCTCCTCCAGCTCGGGCCAGTCGTACTCCGTCGGCTGGTCGGCGATGAACGACTCGTAGGCAACGGCATCAAGCTCTGTCTCCGGGACGGAGTCGCTCATTACGATGAACTGCTCGACCGTTTTGAAGGACTCTGGGTCCGCTGTTGCAGCGCCTTCGAGTTTCGGCAGGAGCGATTCGTCGACGAAGATGAGTTCGTCCTGTGCGTCGCTGACGATATACTGGATGTGTTCGTCGGGCAGGAGCGGATTGATAGTGTGTAGCTGCGCACCGGTTCCGGGTACCCCGAAGTACGTCTCGAAGTGACGGCTGTGGTTCCAGCAGAACGTCCCGAGCCGTTCACCGTCGCCGTAGCCGGCTTCTTCGATCGCGTTCGCTAACTGTGCCGTCCGTTCGGCATATTCGGCGTAGTCGTGGCGGACGATGCCCTCGTGGGTACGAGAGACGACCTCTGTGTCCGGATACAGTGTTTCTGCACGCCACAAGAACGGTCGTAGAGTTTGCGGGCTGCCTCCTGGCATATCATGACGCAAGGGCCCACGGTACAAGAAACACTGCTAAATCTTTCATGAGGGACAAGGAGTTCATCCGCAGTTCCCGCCGCCAGAATAAGTTCGGACCGCTTACACTTCGATTTCCTGCATCAGGTCGACCAGCTCTTCGAGTTCCGGAAATGTGTACACCTTCACGTTGATGTCGGACTCCAGTGCGTGGACGCGGGAGTCGAACATCAGCGCCATCTCGTTGTCCCGGTCGCCGACGAGCTGGTCCACCATCCCGCTCCCCGGGCCGAACGTGAAGTTCGGCGTGGAGATGTCGATGGTGGTATCGAGAACGTTTGCCCAGCCGTCGATGAAGCCGCTGGTCATGATGTTGCCGATCTCCTGAATCGCCGAGCGTTCCATGTCGGTGAAGCCGTTCGCGTTGGGGTCCGTCTCGCCCATATCGCCGATCATCCCAGTGGCGAGGTCCTTTGCACTGGCGGCGTTGAACAGGAACAGGATGTGCCCATGGGGCTTTTCCACCATTTCGATACTGATACCGATCTGCTTCTCGTCGCCGACGTGTGTTTTGATATCCGGGATATCGATGAAGTTGATCTTCGTGATCTCCATCTCCGTCTCCATCCCAGTCATCTGGCTAAGGTGGTTCGCAACGGTGTTACCGCCCTCTTTAGCCATCTGATTGAACAACCCGAGCTTCCGAATATCTATCATCAGACTCATTCGTTAGGACCAGCGTTGCCGCTGAGTTGTGTGCCCTCATACATAAGCTATGCACCCGCATTTTCGTCGGCGAGAATCGGAGCGTGTTGCTGCCGCTTGCTCACTCCACCCGGACGCTCACAGCGACGCCCTCACCGAGCGGTAGCAGCCCGGTCTCGAACGCCGGGTCGCTGCCGACGCGTTTGAGATACGCGGCGATACCGCGACTCGTTTCGTTGGCGTCGATGTCCTCGCCAGCCAGCAACGCCCGTACATCTGCAAATTCCAGCGGCCCGGCCTCGATCATGTTGTCAGCGACCACGGCCCCACCGACCGGCACCTTTGCCCGGACAGCCTCGAAGGCCTCTGCATAGCGGTGTTTCTCGTTATCAATAAGTACCACGTCGAACGGGCCGTCGTAGTTCTCGACGATTTCGATTGCGTCACCGTGCTCGAAGGCGGCCAGGTCGGCGAACCCGCCGCGGTCGAGGAACTCGCGGGCATCTTCGAGTTCGTCGGCGTCGATCTCCGTCAGGACAATCTGTCCATCGTCGGACACAGCGGGTGCCATCCAGTACGCCGAGTAGCCGAAACCGGAGCCGAACTCGAAGACACGGTCGGCGTCGACCATCCGGGCGGCGAGGCGGAGCCACCCGCCGACTGCGGGACCGACCGTCGGGAATCCCTCTCGGTCGGCTCTGGCGTCCATCTCATCGATAATTGCATCGCTGGCTGGCGCCAGTGTGCGAGCGAACTGCTCCGTCACTTCCGGGAGCGGGGTTTCGTCCATGTCAGGCTATGCCGGTAGCGGCAACATAAACGAGTGGGTCCGGACCGGAACTAGCCGAGTTCGAGGCGTTCGACGTACTGAATCACGGACTCCAGCGCGGGATTGGCGTAGTACTCAACAGTATTATCAGCTGTCTCGTACGAGAGAATCCCCAGATCGTCCAGCCGCGGAAGGTGATTGTGTGCCAGCGACACGCCAACCTCGTCGCGGGACTTCGGCGTCGTTCTGGCTGGGATAGCCTTTTCGCGTTCGTAGACGCGGTCGACGAGGTCGTCCAGTGGGACCTCGGTTTCCGACCGGTCTTTCAGGTGATACAGGAGACTGCGCCGCCGCGGGGCGGAAATCAGCTCTAGAACCTGGTCAAACGAGTAGGGTATCGGAATCGTTTCGGGCTCCTCCGGGTCGCCCTTCTTGACGCCGCCGGGTGGGGTGACGGTGTCTCGAAACGTCGGCGTCTCTTCTGCGTCTTGCGACGCCGTGACGGTCCAGCCGTGGTCCGGGAGATACTCGTACACGACATCATACAGTGGCCGAAACATCTCGACTGTCTCCTCCGTATGGGCCTCGGGGTCCATGTGGTGATGGCCCGAGACGTCCATCTCGGCACATTGTCGGTTCAACGCAGTCACCAGCGCGATGACGCGGTCACGCTCCCAGCACTCGAGCAGCCCAGTTAGTGAATGCAGGCACAGAAGCAGCGGTGTATCTTCCTGCTCCAACCGACCGAGATGGCGAGAGACGGTCGCGCTGATGTCTATCGGCGCCACTGTTGCGGGAAGGGTATCAAGCGTCAATGAAGGAAACGCACCAGACGCTGCTGCCTGTGAGGTAGCCGGTAACTCACTGCCGGCGTCGACGATGATCGCCTCTTCGGGCATCTCGTCGTCGAGGTGCTGCTGCCACAGCGAGAGGCGCGAATCGGGGGATTCGGACACTGTGACACAGATCGCCTTCGACTTACTGACCTCCTGCTCAGCCAGAAACCCGGCACACCCCTCTCGTTCGGCGTCGCTTGCATTGCGTGCCAACACCAATACGGACGCAGCCTCTTTCAGAGGCTGGTCAACTGTCCCACTCCCGGAGTTCATTGCGTACTGTATCGTATCTGGAACCATAAAGCCATCAACAAATAAGCGTTCCCTTGACATACGGTAACTTTTGATGAGCGCCACTCGAATACGAGACAGTGCTCGTCTCGGCTCTCTCTATACAACTAGCCTTTAGTGTCTATTCTATACCGTCTCAAGTCCGAGGATTTTTGCGGTACGATGCCGTATCACTGTCTATGCCAGTCATGTCGAGTAGCGACTTTTCTATTCATATCGAGGAGTGTGATGAGTTTGATGATGGGATGCCGATAAGTTCACTTCCGGACGAAGTCACGTCCATCGACGACCTCGACTGCGAGTGCTGGAGCGGGTTCGAATCTCTGGACGAAATCTAACAGCAGGTATCGACGCCCGGGTTTCCAGAACTGGCTTCAGTTGACTGGTCGTCGAGCATCTCGTTGACGACCGTCTTCACCTCGGTGCTGAGTTTCTTATACTGTATGTCTACTGACACCTAACCACTACCTAAGGTTCCCGTAGATACGATTGAAGTTATAACTAGTGCATCGAGGGTGTCATAGAACAGTTACCACACCAAAGAGCAGGGTGAATGCTGAGGTGGTATGGACTCAGCGACCCTGCAGAATGAGCCTTCGGTAGAGTCGTTCTTCAATGTCGCGGAGACCGAGACGTTA